>DATLGO010000044.1 GCA_035540375.1 Candidatus Thermoplasmatota archaeon | reverse complement strand
CGCCCCGCCGCCCGTTCCGACGCCGCCTGCGCCCGCGGCCCCGGCGACCGCGTCGCGCCCGCTCGTCGCCGGCTTCACGGGACCCACCGACGACCACGGGATGGTCGTCGAGCCCGTCATCCAGATCCAGGACGACGCGGACATCCTGAGCGACCGCCTGCGCAAGGCGGGCTACCAGGTCGTGCGGGACGTCGAGGCGAACGGCGAGGTCTTCGAGGCCGCGGCCCACAAGCCGGACGGCAGGCGCATCCTCGTGAAGCGCGTGCCCAAGCTCGACGAGACGCTCGCCGCGAGCCTTGCGCAGCTTTCGCGCGACCTGTCGGCCGACGTGTGCATGGTGCTTGCGGGCGCGGTTGCGCCCGGGACGCGCCTCGCGACGTTCGGCACGCCCGTCGTGGCGCTCGCGCCCGGCGAGGCGCGCGGCCTCGCGCTCTGAGCGGATCGCGACGTCGCCGGGCCACCCCCGCCGTCGGCGCGCATCAGCCTCAAGCCCCAGGAGCGCCCATCGCGGTCCGATGAGCGCGCCCACGGGCGGGTCGCGGGACGTCGTCCTCTTCGACGGGCTTTGCCCGCTGTGCCACGGCGCCGTCCGTTTCCTCGCGAAGCGGGACCGCGCAGGCCGCCTCGCGTTCGCGCCCCTTGCGGGCGCGACGGCCTCGCGGCTCCTGGCCGAGGCGCCGGACGAAGTGCGGAAGGCGGATTCCGTCGTGCTCGTCGAGCGCGACGGCCGCGTATCGGTTCGCTCGACGGCGCTCCTCCGCGCGGCCCGCGCCCTCGGGCCGGGCTGGCGCGCGCTTGCGGTCGTCGCCCGGATCATGCCCCGATTCATGCGCGACGCGCTCTACGACGCCGTCGCGCGGCGTCGCGCGCGCTGGTGGGGGAGATACGACGCGTGTCCCGCGCCGCCTCCCGTCTGGGCGGGGCGATTCCTCGAGTGATCAGCCCGCGCGTCGGGCGATCTCGGCGCGCACCGCTTCGAGGGCCTTGAGGAGCGACGACGGGTCCTTCGCCGCGTCGCCGAACTCGCCGCCCCAGCGCCGCAGGTCGTCCGTCGACACCTTGCGGACGCTGTTGTCCTTCGCCCACTCGGAGGCGAGGAGGCGCCCCGTCTCGGCGAGGGCGGCGCGGACGGCCCCCGCCTCGGCCGCGGGCACGCGCTTCAGGATGTCGCGTTCGCGGTCGTTCCATCCAGGGATGGGCGGGAAGCGCTTGCCTTCGTAGAACGTCTTGACCCACCCGAGGTGATCGGTCCAGGACTGCTTGGCGCGGTTCGCGGCGTCCGCTTCGTAACGGGTCTTGAAATACGACTCGTCCACGGCCTGGATCCAGGCGGCAAGGCTCCAAGAAGCCTTCGGGATCGGGAAAAATGCCGAGGCGGGCTCCCGTGGGACAACGGGAGGCAACGCACAGGCTCGGGGGTGGGAGCCCGCGCTCGGTGGGGTTGGCACTCTCTCCAGCAATGGCGGCCCGGCAAGGCCGTCCAGCGCGCCCGGGGGCGCGCCGGTCTCTATGCCTATCGACGCGGGGTCCGATCTTAAGGTTTGCTACACGTTAGCATGGCACACGGAACAAAGCCGTACGCAGACGGCCAATCGGAGAGCCTCAGGCCATAGGACCGTACAGGATCGGCTCAGAGGGGGTCGGCGCTCTCGTCCCAGGCGGCCGCGCGCGGGAGGGCGCGAGCCCATCGCGCGAGGGCGTCCGCGAGCTCGGGCCGCCCGCGCGGCGAGAACGCCGCGCCGCGCTTCCACCGCGCGGCGATCTCGGCCGTGTCCTTCCAGACACCCGAAGCGAGGCCCGCGAGGTACGCCGCGCCGAGCGCCGTGGTCTCCGACACGACGGGGCGCTCGACGGGGACGCCGAGCGTGTCGGCCTGGAATTGCATGAGCCACTTGTTCATCGAGCCGCCTCCGTCGACGCGCAGCCGCGGAAGCACGTGGCCGGACGCCTCCTGCATCGCATCGAGCACGTCCTTCACGCTGAACGCGGTGGATTCGAGGACGGCCCGCGCGAGATGCGCGCGCGTCGTGCCGCGCGTGAGCCCGAGGAACGCGCCGCGCGCGTGCGGATCCCAGTGCGGCGCGCCGAGGCCCGCAAGCGCGGGGACGAACGTGACGCCGCCGGTATCGCGCACGGCGCGCGCGAGCGCCTCCGACTCCGCGGGCGCGGCGACGAGGCCGACGTCGCGCAGCCATTGGACGGCCGCGCCGGTCGTGAAGATGGAGCCCTCGAGACAGTATTCGGTGCGCCCCGGCAGCGACCACGCGACGCTCGTCACGAGGCGGTCGCTCGCGACGGGCGCGGTGCCCGTGTTCATGAGGAGGAAGGCGCCCGTCCCGTACGTCGTCTTCGCCTCTCCCGGCGCGTAGCACGCCTGGCCGAAGAGGGCCGCCTGCTGGTCGCCCGCGACGCCGCGGATGGGGAGTCCCGCGCCGGGAAGGCCCGCCGCGACGAAGCCGAAGTCGCCCGACGACGGCCGGACCTCGGGAAGCGTGTCGAGCGGCACGCCGAACACCTCGCCGAGCTCCGCGTCCCACGCGAGGTTGTGGATGTCGAAAAGCTGCGTGCGGCACGCGTTCGTCGCATCCGTCGCGAACACCTCGCCGTTCGTGAGGAGATGGATGAGCCACGTGTCGATGGTGCCGAAGCGCAGCGTCCCGGCCTTGACGTGGCGTTCGAGCCGCGGCACGTGCTCGAGGAGCCAGCGCATCTTCGTCGCGCTGAAGTAGGCGTCGAGCACGAGCCCGGTGCGCTCGCGCACGAACGCCTCGTGACCCGCTTCGCGCACGGCCTCCACCATGGGCGCGGTGCGGCGGTCCTGCCACACGATCGCGGGCGCGAGCGGGCGGCCCGTCTTGCCATCCCAGGCGACGACGGTCTCGCGCTGGTTCGTGATGCCGAGCGCCGCGGGCTTCGGGCCGCCCTTGAGGGCCGCGCGCATCACGCGCTGCGCCGTCGCCCAGATGAGCTCCGGGTCGTGCTCGACCCAGCCCGGGCGAGGGTACCGCTGCTCGAAGTCGCGATCCGCGTGGGCGACCACGCGGCCGCGCTCGTCGAAAAGGAGCGACGCGACGCCGGTCGTGCCGGCATCGAGCGCGAGGACGTGGGGCATCGTCGCGGGAGCGGGGCCGCCCGCCTTATCGTCTTCGACTCGCGTCGCGGCCCGTCCCGCTCGGCGCAGGCGGCGGGCACAGCCGGCCCCAGCCCTCGCGCCTCGGCCCGCGGACGCGACCTGGAGCCATCCTCTATCCAAGGAAGTCCCATGTTTTCCCCGGGAAATTCGGCAAACGCCGTTGTCACCGTCGAGTCTGGCGATACGCTTATGGGGGCTGAGGAGGTAGCACGCCTCCCGGCCGACCCCTGGTCGCCCGGTCCTTCCAGGTGTCATCCCGATGGCGTCGATCAACAACCACATCACGGCGAGCCAGGGCCGCGTGGCCTCCACGAAGGACGTTGCGCCCGCGAAGTTCGAGGCCCTCGTCGCCAAGGCGACGTCGAAGCTCACGAAGGACACCACCTACGTCTGGGACGCCAACATCAACGGCGTCATCGTCCGCCTCATCACGAACAGCCGCCACCAGTACGACTTCTGGGTCAGCAACTGGTGGCCCGGCCCCAACAACGACGCCGTCCTCCCCCACGGCATCATCTGGTCCGTCTCCGGCGTCCCCGGCGAGGAGACCCACGCCTACTACTGCCCCGACCGCTTCCAGGCCGTCTTCGTGAACACGGAGTACTACGGCCAGTGCAAGAGCTGGGCCCTCGGCATCGCCGCCCACTTCCTCGAGCAGCGCTACAACGTGCACTCGATCCACGGCGCGTGCGCGGACGTCGACGGCAAGGGGGTCGTCGTCGTCGCGCCCACGGGCACGGGCAAGACCACGCAGGTCAACAAGCTCTTCCAGCACGCGCGCGGCCGCGTCGTCGGCGACGACTGGATCTACATCAAGCACCCGACGAACATCGACAACATCGCGAACCCGATCCTCGAGGTCACGCAGCCCGAGAAGTCGCTCTACGTGCGCACGGAGAACGCGAAGGAGGAGCCCTGGCTTCGATCGGTGTTCGACCGCTGCATGCTCGAGAACGTCATCACCGACGCGAAGGACTGCATGCACCCGCCCGGCGAGAAGTGCGCGATCAAGGACCTCGGCGACACGAAGTGCTACTGGGGCTTCGGCAACTCGCGCGCGATGCTCCCCCGCGAGTGGATGGCGGGCCCCGAGAAGGTCGGCGACAAGACGACGATGAAGCTCATGGTCCTCCTGCGCCGCGACAAGGAGTCGCCCGCGGAGGTCTCGCTCGACACGGACGAGGCGATCGCGATCCTCAAGGAAGGCAAGACGCTCATCCGGCCCGGCGCCGGCCCCAAGGAGAAGTGGGGCACGTACGGCTACGAGCCCTGGTACAACCCGTACCTCCTCGCGCCCGACCACGCGCGCCAAGAGAAGTTCTTCCGCGACGAGATGCGCGCGGCCCGCGTCGTGATCATCAACACGGGCGCGCCCGGCGAGTCGATCGAGCGGACGTACCAGCGCATCATCACGAACCTGGAGAAGGCCTAAGGCCGTGGCCTTACAGCGAGCACGCGTCGCACGGGCCTGCGGGCCCGTGCGACTCCGTGCCAGAGGAGAGGGCTATCCGCCCCCTCCTCTGGACTCTTCCCTGGACCAAGGGGGCTATCCGCCCCCTGGACCCCCGACCCCAACCCGCGTTCCTATCTTGATGCCGCTCGGGTTTCACGGCCTCCTTCCATGCGCGGGGGCGCGTGGCTCGGTTCTCTTCTCTCCTCCCCTGAATTCGTCCCAAAGATGATCCCCTTCGCTGGACGGCGGGGCAAGCGTTATGTCGTTTGTCATCATAATCAATGACAGAGAAGATGACAGAATCGAAGACGCGTCCCATCAGCCTGCGCGTCCGCGAGGATGTTCTCGCCGCGCTCGAGAAAGCCGGACTCTCCGCGACGGAGATCGCGCGCGCGGCGCTCGAAGCCGAGGCCACGCGGGCCCGTCGAAAGGCCGTCGTCCAGAGCATCCGCCAACGACGCGCGCGGTTCGAACTCGGGTTCGACGGCGCGGCCTTCATCCGGAAGGAACGCGACCGCCATGATTGACGTCGCGCTCGACGCGAGCGTGGGCATCCGAATCGTCGCCGACGACGAGGACGGGCACGACGCCGCGCTTGATGCCTACGATCGTCTCGTCACGAGCGGATTCAACCCCATCGCTTGCGACCTCTACGTGTACGAAGTCGGGAACGCCCTGTCGCGCAGCCGATCGAAAAGAGGGCGCGCGGAACGACTACTCGAAGCATGCGAACTGGTCGAAGTCCATGCGCTCGACCCCGATGGGCTGATGCGGGCCTTAGCCTGGACGGAGCGCGGGAAACTCACCTTCTACGACGCCGCGCACCTCGCGCTCGCCGAAAGCCGCGGAGCCCTCCTCTGGACAGAAGACCAGGAAATCCTGCGGCGCTCTCCCGAAGCCGCCGTCGACACCGAGGGCTTGCTGCTGCGGCTCGGTTGAAGACGAACGAACTCTGCCTGAGCGCGTCGGATGCAGATCATGTGGCAAAGGGGAGAGTTAAGATACGACAGTCTGGCGGGATTCCGGGACCCAGGGGCCGGGTTTCCCCGGTTCCCCTGGGGCCGGATGGCGATGATGCCTTCTTTGGGCACCCTCCACCGGTCATCACGGTCCCGTCCAGAGACTCCGACTTTCGTGCGTCCTACCCACGCAACCTTTCGCTCGTACTGAACGCCCTTGTGGTGGAACCGGATGGTGTCCCCCACAAGGATGTCGACTGGGGACATCAGCGATCAGCGTGAACGCTTGCGTCGGCTAACGCAGAGCGCGAATCCTCCTACACGACGGGTTGCCCACATCCGATCGCGCGCCATCAGGTCACTTCCTGCGCTGCCATCGAGACTCGACCACCGATGCATCTTGTTCTCAGGTGTTCGAACATACTCACTCCACCGAGCGATTCGATCCTACGAGCGGCTTTGGGCTCTCCAGTCTCGGTTCGCTTGCGACCTCTCCGGATCGCAAGGAAGCCCCCCAGGGGTCTCAGTCCCTTAACTGTTTCGCTCGTCTGTTACTTGTCCGAAGCTCGCGCGCACATCCTCAGCCTTCCGCTCCGTGCCTCACTCGTCCGGCGCAAGCTGCCGGAGGATCGCCTCCTCCAGCTCGAGCCGCTCCTCCGCGCTCTCCGATTCGAGGAGCCGCTGGCGCAGCGTCGCGGGGGCCTCGAGCGCCGCCGCGACCGCGTACGACGTCTCGATCGGACCCTCCGCGTCCTCCGCGACGGGTTCCGCGCCGATGCGGGCGAGCTCGCGCCGCACGCGCGATTCCGCCCGCTCGGCCGCGTCCATGTCCCCGAGCGGCTCGTCGAGCCATTCGACGTCCGCCTCCTGATAGAGGCGGTCGCTCACGACGCCGCGCACGCGGAAGCGGTGCTCGCCCGCCGTGAGCACGATGCGGCGGCCGTCCGGCAGCTTCTCGCTCGCCATGATGCGGCACGCGGTGCCGACCTCGACGGGCGGATGCTCGACCTCGCCTTCCGGCCGGGCGAGCGCGACGCCCACGGGGAGACCCTTCGTCTCGCAGTCCTCCAGCATGACGAGGTACCGCTCCTCGAACACGTGGAGCGGGAAGGCCTCGCCCGGGAAGACAACGGCGTCGAGCGGGAAGAGGGGGATGCGCTCGGTCACGGCTGTCCCCTGGGGCGGAGCGACCATGAAGGTTCGGGTCGGTCGATCGAGGGGGCTTGACGACGACGGGCCACGGTGGACGGTCCCTCTGTCCCGCGGCGCCGGAACACGGGGTCGGTCCCGCGTGGCCCACGATTCGCGGCAACCTCGGGAAGCCGCGGGGTCGGAGGGCCAGTGGCCGGGACCGGGTGCCGGGGTCCAGGGGGCGGCAGCCCCCGGGTCCGTGGGAGGGATCCAAGGGAGGGGCGGATAGCCCCCTCCCTTGGCACGAAGTGGCACGAGTCCGCAGGCTCGTGTCACGGAGTGACGCTGTCAGGGCCCCCGGCCCCACATGGGCGCGGCGAGAACCAAGGGGCGTACCGCTTCGCGGTTTCCTTGGAGTGGTGACTCGAGGTCCGGGGGCGTTCATCGTGGAGGCGGCCTCGGGCCGCCGGTTCGTCACAAGGCGTTGCCGATGAACGCCAGCACCGCGAGAACGATGAACACGATGATCAGGATCTTGGCGATGTCCATCGAGAACCCCGCGACGCCGCCTGCGCCCAGGATGTAGGCGACGAGGGCGAGCACGAGGAACAGGATCGCGAGGCTCAGGAGACCGCCCGGCAGGACTTGACCGAGCGCAATGGCGGGAAGGGCCATGCCCGGGTCCTCGCCAGGATGGATCCTTGACGTTTCTGGATCGTGGGTCGCACCGCCCCCCCGGAAAGGTCCATCGAACGACGCTACTGCTTATATAGAAAGACAGACCCATTTTATTCCGAGGCTTGACCGAACAGCCATGAACAGCGATGTCCAGCGCCTGGAGCCCGATACGCCGACCACGCCCGGAGCCGGCGGGCCGCCGAAGCCCGACCGCTGCCCCGAATGCGGATCCGTCCAATTCGAGTTGGACCCCCGCCGCGGCGAGACCGTCTGCTCGCGCTGCGGCCTCGTCCTCGAGGACAAGCACATCGATTTCGGTCCCGAGTGGCGGGCCTTCGGCGAAGAGGGATCCAAGAACCGGCAGCGCACCGGCGCCCCGCTCACGGAGTCGCTCCACGACTACGGGCTTTCGACCGTCGTCGGGCGCGGCCAGCGCGACGCGCACGGCAAGCGCATTCCCGCGAACCAGGATTACACGATCCGCCGTCTTCGCCGCCTGCAGAACCGCACGGTCCTGTCCGCGGGCGGGGGACGCAATCTCGCCGCCGCCATCACGGAGATCCAGCGGATCGCGACGGCCGCGAACATTCCGCGCGTGACGGCGCAGCGGGCGATCAACCTCTACCGGCAGGCGACGGAGCGGCACCTCATTCGGGGCCGCTCGATCGACGGCGTCTCCGCAGCCGCGGTCTATGCGGCGTGCCGCCTCGAAGGCATTCCGCGTTCGCCCGATCAGATCAGCGAAGCGAGCCACGTGGATCGCCGCACGCTGCTCCGCATCCACCGGATGCTCGTGCACGAGCTCGACCTCCGCTCGATGCCGGTCGGCCCCGCGGAGTACCTGCCGCGCTTCGCGAGCGCGCTCGAGCTCGACGCTCGGGTCGAGGCGCGCGCGAGAGAGCTCGTGAACGACGCCGAGGCGCACGGCCTCGCGTCGGGACGCAGCCCGCTTTCGCTCGCGGCCGCCGCCATCTATCTCGCCTCGCACGAGCAGGGCGACCCGCGCGTGCAGAAGCAGGTGAGCGAAGCGGCGGGCGTGTCCGAGGTGACGTTGCGCGCCCGCGCCAAGGAGTTCGTGAAGGTGTTGGGCGCGCGCGCCCCCGGCCAATAGGCGCGGGGCGCCACGCAAGCAAAGGCGCAGCGGCCGGATCCGGATGGCCCTGCCGCCCTTTCGTCTCCCTGCGCTGCGGCCGCTCCGCCCGCCGGTCGGAAAACATTCGTGCGGCACCAAACGTTCTTGCACGAACGAGAACGAAACCAACGTGCCGATGGCAGAGCATTTCGACATCTACCAGAGCGGCGCCGGATTCAGGGCGGTGACGAACGAAGTCCGGCGCCGCATCCTCGACCTCCTCGTGGAGCGCGAGCGTCAATTGCCCGAGCTCGTCGAGCTCACGGGCAAGGCGAAGCCCACGCTCTCGAGCGTTCACATGCGCGCGCTCATCGAGGATGGTCTCGTGGAGGAGGTGCCGCATCCGCACGACGCGCGGAAGAAGATCTACAGGATCGCGGCCCGCAAGATCGGTTCATGGAACGGGCCCGACGCCGAGCCTCCGCGCCGGCTCCGGGAACTTTCGCGCGGGACGAGCGGCCTGCGGGTGGGTCGAGCCCTCGCGGCGATGACGGTCCCGGAGGCGGAGGGCGCGACGACCCTCGTGCACGCCCAGGCTCGGGCGCTCGGCGAGGAGACGGCCGACACGCTCGCGAGCGGAACGCTGAGGGACGTCCTCGCGGCCGTGGCGAGCTTCTGGGAGCGCGAGCATCTTGCCATCGTTCCCAAGATCGACCTCGACGGTCCGCTGATCGAGATCGCCCTCGACGAGGGTTTCGCGCGCGAGCGCGACGAGCCGCTCGTCGCGAAGGCGCTCGCCGGATTTCTCGAAGGCGTGCTTTCGGCGAAGGGCGTCTACGAGGGCCACGCGGAGCCGACGGCGGCCGCCGGCGATCGCCGCTACGAGCTCCGCCTCGCCCCCGCTTCGGCGCCCGACCGGTCCTCTTAAGGGTCGGGAGACGTTAGCGCGGTCGTGGCCCTGAGCGCCGAGACCGCCCTCGTGAGCGACCTCGCCGTCGTCATGATCACGGCCGGCGTCACGACGGTCCTGTTCCACCGGCTCAAGATGCCCACGATCCTCGGATATCTCCTCGCGGGGCTTCTCGTGGGCCCGAACCTTTTCGGGGCGACGCTCATCCAGGACGCGGCGAGCATCCGGACGCTCGCCACCCTCGGCGTCGTGTTCCTGCTGTTCAGCGTCGGCCTCGATTTCAGCTTGAGGAGGCTCGCGTCGATCGGGCCGTTCCCGCTCGTCGCCGGATCGTTGCAGATCCTCGCGATCCTCGTCGCGGGGTATCTGGTCGGTCTCGCGCTCGGGTGGTCCGCGGCCGAGTCGATCCTTCTCGGCGCCGTTCTCTCGATCAGCAGCACGACCATCGTGGTGAAGATCCTCGCGGACTCCGGGCAGCTCCACAGCGATCGCGCGGCCGTCATCTTCGGCATCCTGCTCGTCGAGGACGTCGCCGCCATCATCTTCCTGGCGCTCCTGTCGGGCTACGGCGCGACCGGCGCCGTGAGCCTCGACGTCTTCATGACCACGCTTGCGGTCGCCATCTTCTTCATCGCGGCGGTGCTCGCGATCGGGCTCGTCGTGATCCCGCGCGTCGTGGACTACGTCGCCACGCTCGCCTCAAACGAGGTGCTCGTCGTCTCCGTCCTCGGGTTCCTCCTCGGCGTGAGCATCCTCGCGGAAACGCTCGGGCTCTCCGCGGCCCTCGGCGCCTTCCTCGCCGGCGCGGTCGTCTCCGAGGCCCGGAGCGCGCCGCGCGTCTCCGATCGCATCCTCAGCGTCAAGGACATGTTCACCGCCGTCTTCTTCACGACGATGGGCATGCTCGTGGACCCGAGCTTCCTCCTCGGCGCGGCGCCGCTCGTGTTCGTCGTCATCCTGCTCGCCCTGCTCGGCAAGCTCGTCGCCGGCTCGCTCTCCGCGGTCGCCGCCGGCTATCCGCCGCGGCTCGCCTTCCACACGGGTCTCGGGCTCGCGGTCATCGGCGAATTCTCCTTCGTCATCGCCGACCTCGGCGACCGCCTCGGGCTTGCGCGCCCCGAGCTCTTCCCGACCGTGGTCGCGGCTTCGGCGGCGACCGTGCTGCTCGCCCCCGTGCTCATGCGCGCGGAACCGATCATCGAGACGTGGGTGGCGCGCCGGCTCCCGCCGCGTTTCGTCTCCTATCTCCACCTCTATTCCGCGTGGATCCGTCGCATCGGCACGATCCGGGGTCGCTCTCCCGTGATCGGATCCGCGCGCGGCCATCTCGTGCAGGCCCTCCTCCACGCCGCGGCGCTCCTCGCGATCGTGTTCGCGGCGCGATTCCTCGGCTCGCTCGCGCGGATCCGCGCCGAGGATCTCGGGCTTCGCCCCTCGTTCGCCGAAGTGGCCGTGTGGATCCTCCTCGGCCTCGCGGCCGTGCCCTTCGCGCTCGCGTTCGCCCGCCGCGTGGACCGGCTGCTCCACGACCTTGCGATTTCGACGCTTCCCCCGACCGCCGAGCCCGCGACGCCGTCGCGCGCGGTCATCAACACGATGCGGCTCATCGCCTTCTTCGTGTTCGCGGCGATGACGGTCCTCATCCTCGGGCCCGTCCTCCCGCCGCTCCCGCTTCTCATCGTGCTCGTGGTCGTCCTCGGCCTCGTTCTCTTCCTCCTCCGCGAAACCATCGTGCAGATGAACGAGCGGATCGAGAAGACCCTCGAGCAGGCGCTGCAGGGCGTTCCGCCCGAGGAGGTCCAGGAGATCCGCGGCCTCATCGAGACGACCTATCCGTGGGGCGTGAGCGCGGGATCGGCGACGGTCCCCGCGGGCGGCGAAGCCTCGGGGCGGACCATCCGGGACCTCAATCTCCGCCGGCGCACCGGAGCCACGATCGTCGCGCTCGATCGCGGCGCGGACCGCATCGTGAATCCCCCGCCGAACGTCGTCCTCCAACCCGGCGACCGGGTCACGGTCGTCGGCGAGGAGGATCAGGTGAACAGCGCGCGCGACGTCCTCCGGCAGGCGCCGACGGGCGCGACCGCGCCCTCGGGCGAGGCGCGATGGGTCGAGGTGGCCTTGCCCACGACGACGCCGCTTGCCGGCCGGATGCTCGCCTCGATGCGTCTCCGGGAGCGGACCGGGGCCACGATCGTCGGTCTCTCGCGTTCGGGCGCGCGCCTCCCGAATCCTCCTCCGGAGACGCGTCTCGAGGTCGGGGACGTGCTCCTTCTCATGGGGTCGCCCGAGCAGGTCGCCCACGCGCGCGCCGTCCTCCTCGCGTCGGAGCTCGACGAGGACGAGCTTCCGTCGTGAAGGCTGGACAACGGCCAAGCCGCTTTGCCCGACCGTGGAGCCCATGGCTCCCACCCACGCGCTCGACGCCTACCGACGCCCGCTCGCCTTCGAGATCGCGCCGCTCGGCCGCGTGCGTTCGGGCGTGATCGCGCGATTCCCGGGCCGCGGCGCTTGGCCCGCTCTCGCGGCGGGCGACCGCGTCGCGATCGCGATCTGGACCCCGGCCCCGAACGCGGTCTCGTCCTTCGACGTCGCGTTCGCGGTCGTGGTCGCCGCCGTCGCGGGTTCGCGCCTCGTCGTCGCCCCGGCCCCCCCGGACGACGCCTACGTGCTCGCTCTGGCTTCGCTCGCGCGGGGGATGGATTCTTAAGGCCGCGCGGCATGGAGCGCGCCATGGAGGCGCCCGAGGCGCTCGAACGGCTCCGCGCGGCCTTCCGCGACCAGGGGAGCGTGCTCGTCGCGTTCTCGGGCGGCGTCGACAGCGCCGTGCTCGCGAAGATCGGCGCCGAGACGCTCGGGTCGCGCTCGCTCGCCGTCATCGTCGACTCCGAATCCTATGCCGCCTCCGAGCGCGACGCGGCGGTCGCCTTCGCGCGCGATCTTGCGATACCGTTCGAGGTCGTCCACCACTCCGAGCTCGCGGACGCGCGCTATGCCGAGAATCCGACGAACCGCTGCTACTTCTGCCGACAGGGCCTCGCGGACGTCACGCTCGCCATCGCGGCGAAACGGGGCTTCGCGGCGGTCGCCGTCGGCACGAACGCGAGCGACCTCGGCGACTGGCGTCCCGGCCTCGCGGCGATCCGCGAGCGCGGACTCTGGGAGCCGTTCATGGAGCTTGGGCTGACCAAGGAGGGGGTCCGCGCCGTCGCGCGGCTCCTCGGACTTCCGGTCGCGGAGAAGCCCAGCATGGCCTGCCTTTCGAGCCGCATCCCCTACGGCGAGGCCATCACGTTCGGGAAGCTGCGCCGCATCGAGGCCGCGGAGGCCTGGATCCGGGCGCGAGGGTTCCGCCAGGTGCGCGTGCGAAGCCTCGGGGACGTGGCGCGCGTCGAGGTTCTTCCGGACGAGGTCCCCCGGCTCGCCGCCCTCGAAGCGGAGCTTGCGGCCGCCCTTCGCGGGCTCGGGTACGCAAGCGTCGCGATCGATCCGAAAGGCTACCGCACGGGGGCGCTCAACGAAGGCCTCGTCCTCGGCGGGCGCGCATGAAACGTCGCGCCGAGCGACCGCTCGGGATCACGATCCTCGCGGTCGTGTTCGGCGTTCTCAGCATCCCGTTCTTTTTGGGGGCTATCCAGTCGGGCGCCGCCTTGGCCGCCCTCGGCCCCGTCGGCCTCTTCCTCGCGATGCTGCAGCTTCTCGTTCCGGAAGGCTTCGTCATCGCCGCGTTCGGCCTCTGGAGGATGCGGCGTTGGGGGTGGCTCGTCGCCATCGCCACGCTCGTCATCCTCGCCTTCCTCTACTTCGAGGCGCTGATCGAAGGCGGCATCTCGGCGCGCACCGTGGGACGGCTCTCGGTCCCGATCGCGCTCATCGCCTACCTCGCGCACCCGAGGATGCGCGTGCGGTTCTCGTGATCACGCGACGGTGGTCGCGAGGTCCGGCAGGCCATCGATGCGGGCTTCGAGCGTGTCGCCCGGATTGAGGACGCCCGCGCCGGGCGTGCCCGTGAGAAGGAGGTCGCCGGCCTGCCACGGGAAGACGGCCGCGTGCCAGGCCACGAGCGCGTACGGATCCATCGCCATCGAGGAGACCGGCGCCTCGCGCACCGTCTTGCCGTTCACGACCGTGGCGATGGTGGTCGCGGGCTTGGGCTCCCACTCGTCCTTCGTGACGAGGAACGGACCAAACGCGCAGGAATCCGGGTAGCTCTTCGCGCGCACGAGGTATCGGGGATTCTTGCGGACGAGATCCTCCGCGGTGAGGTCGAGGGCGGGCGCGAAGCCGAGCACCGCGTCGCGCGCTTCTTCCCGCGTCACGTCGCCCGAGAGCGGGGCGCCGAGGACGACGCCGATCTCGGCTTCGCCGGTGAAACGGCCGATGCCGCGCGGAAGCCTGAGCGGCGTGGAGGGGTCCGCGAGCGCGGTCGCGGGCCGCATGTAGGAGGCGGGCTCGTCCGGCGCGGGGGCCTCGAGGTCGGTCGCGTGCTCGCGGAAATTGAGGCCGATGCCCCAGATCTTCGGGGGGTCACGGAAAGGCGCGGCGAACTTCAGGCGGTCGGGCTTCCATCCGCCGGTCGTCGGCTTGAACTTCGCGAGCGCGCCGCGGAGCGTCTCGACCTGGCGGCGCTTGACGAGCGACGAGAGATCGGGTCCGAGGTCGCTTTCCGTCGCCTCCGCGACGTCCTCGAGCGAGTAGACGCGGTCGCCCACGAGGACGCCGCCCACGACGGATTCGTATTCGTAGAAGCTGCACAGTCGCATCAGAGGACCCCTTTCACGATACCGCCATCGACCTGGATCGAGACGCCCGTCACGTAGCTCGCGCGCGGCGAAGCGAGGAAAGCGACGACGTCGCCCAGCTCGGCGGCTTCGCCCATCCGGCCGAGCGGGATCTCCCGGCCGCGCGCGGCCGCCCATTCGTTGAACGAAACGCCCGCGGCTTCCGCACGCGCCTGCGAGCGCGCCGTGGCCATCGAGCCGGGAAGAACGACGTTGAAGCGCACGCCGTCGCGGGCATGCTCGAGCGAGAGCGTCTTCGCGAGCCCCCCGACGCTCGCGCGCAGCGCGTTCGAGAGCGTGAGGTTGTCGATCGGCTGCTTGACGCTCGTGGAGGCGATCGCGACGACCGCGCCTCGCGAGCGCGCGAGGTGGGGAAGCGCCGCGCGCACCGCGCGGACCTGGCTCATCACGACGAGGTCGAACGCGCGCTGCCAGTCCTCGTCCTTGAAATCGACGAAGCGCCCCGCGGGCGGACCCCCGGAATTCGTGACGAGGACGTCGAGCCCGCCGAAGCGCGAGGCGGCCGTTTCGACGAAACGCGCGACATCGTCGGCGCGGCTCACGTCGGCGACGATGGGAAGGACCTCGGAGCCGGTCTCGTCCGCGATGGCGCGGGCCGCCGCCTCGAGCTTGTCTCGGCGCCGCGCGCAGAGGGCGACGCGGGCGCCTTCGCGGGCGAGGGCGAGCGCGGCGGCTCGCCCGAGGCCTTCGCTTGCGGCCATGACGGCCGCGGACCTGCCCGCGAGACCCAGATCCATGCTCCTCGGCGGAGCATGCGCAGGGGGACGAAAAAGGTGCCGGGAACCCGGATCGGCGGACGGGCGATTCACCGGCGCGAGGGAAGGCTCGCCTTCTTCGAGGCCACCTTGATCGCGGCGGCCATGAGCTCGTCCAGCCCCTCGCCCGTCTCGGTCGAGGTCCGGTGCCGGTCCTTGGCCTTCGTGTATTTGCCCTCGCCCACGTCGACCTTGTTCTCGGCGACGATGATCGTGGCCTCCGGGAACATCCCGGAAACCTCCTTGAGCAGGCGCTCCTGCTCCTCGATGGTGTAGCCGCAGCGCTCGCTCGGGTCGAGCATGAAGACGATGACGTCCGAGAGGTGCTTCAGCGCGAGCACCGCCTGCCGTTCGATCGCGTTGCGCTCCTCCATCTTTCGGTCGAGGATGCCGGGCGTGTCGACGATCTGGTAACGGATGCGCCGCTTCTCGAAGTGGCCGATCGTGATGCCTTTCGTCGTGAACGGGTACGGCGCGACCTCGGGCTCGCCGGAGGAGACCTTGCGCACGAGCGAAGATTTGCCCACGTTCGGGTAACCCGCGACGACGATCGTCGGCACCTCGGGATCGATCGTCGGCAGACGCTTCAGCTCGTCGCGCGCGCCGTTGAGCCAGCGCAGGTCGCTGTCGACCTGCTTCACGACGGACGAGATGCGGCCGTATACGGCCTTCTTCGCGTTGAGCACCGTGTCCTCGCGGCGGGCGGCCTTGATCTTCGCGACCGCCTCGTCGCCGAGCTTCACGGTCTGCTTGCGCGCCCACCCGAGCGCGCCGAGGGACTTCCGCGTCTTGTCGAGGTCGATGAGGACCCCCGCAAGCTCGCCGTAGAACGGCGAAAGCTCGTCGAAGTTCGGATACTTCCTGACGTAGCGGTCGAGGGTCGCGTCGACGAGGTTCTGCACCGTGCGGACGCGCGCCGATTCGGTGGCCTTGAAGCGTTCCATCGGGTCGCGCGCCATGATGGTCACGCGGGCCGCGCGGCGGAACGCGCGGTCGAGGATCTCGTCCGCGTCCATGATGGTGGGGATCCGCCGGAAGTCCAGGTCCACGCGCGGGCTACGCGGCATCCGCCTTAAGACCTTTCGGGGCGAACCCGCGGGCTTTCAGGAACGTCTATGGCCCCGGGGCGCGGTGTCGCGGCCATGAACGAGGGGTTCGTCGTCTCCGACAAGAACCGCCGCGCCGTGTTCGTCGAGCTCGTCGCGGGCGAGACGGACATCGACCGCATCGTCAAGAAGCACCGGCTCATCCGCCGCGCGGCGGAACGCGCGCTCGAAGACCTCCGCGGCGAGGGCATCGTCGCGAAGAACGGCGCCGCGCTGAAGCTCACGGCCGAAGGCGAGAAGCTCGCCGTGGATCTTAAGAGGAAAGACCTGCTTGAGTGAGCCGTCGTCCTGATGGTCGATCCCGAGGACAAGGAGATTCTACGCCAGCTCGCGAAGCTCGGCGCGCTCTCCGACTACATCTACACGTCGAGCGGCGAGATCGGTCGCCGCATCGGGGTCAGCCAGCAGACGGCCTCGCGCCGCATCCTCGACCTCGTGGATCGCGGCTTCCTCACGCGGCGCATGACGCCGCGCAAGCAGTTCATCCGACTCGCCGCCCCGGGCGTCGAGGTCCTGCGCAAGGACCTTGTGGAACTCAAGGCGCTCTTCGCGACCGCCGAGCACATGACGATCCGCGGCCGCGTCGTCGCGGGCCTCGGCGAAGGGCAGTACTACATCAGCCGCCCGGGCTACATGAAGGCGTTCAACGAGATCCTCGGGTTCGAGCCCTTCCCCGGCACGCTCAACGTCGAGGTCGAACCGCTCGACCGCGAGAAGGTGGCGGAGCTCAAGGAGCGCGAGGGTCGCCTCATCAAGGAGTTCGTCTCCGAAGGCCGCACCTTCGGCGCCGTGAAGTGCTTCCGCGCGGACCTCGGCGGCGTCGAGTGCGCGGCCATCTTCCCGCTGCGCAGCCACCACACGAACGTGCTCGAGATGATCTCGCCCGTGCAGCTCCGCAAGAAGCTCGACCTTGCCGATGGGGCCGACGTCAGCGTGCGCATCCTGCTCGATTGAACCTCGAACGGCGGGACCGTCCGCTCCTCCGGCTCCCCGGACGAGCCGGGGTCGCCGCCGTCTGACCGGATCGATGCGGTCGCGTCGCTCTCGACGCGTCCGCCCTTGACCCATTCGTCCGACGCCCGCCGTGACAGACGTGCGCAGGCCTGCGACAGACAGCGAATCTTTATTTTCCAAGACCCGCCTCTATTATTATGGTTCTATGCGCAGGATCAAGGTCGTCTCGGAGCCCACCGACATGGTCCCGATCCTGCGGGCCTTCGACTCGGACGTGAAACGGGACGTCTTCAAACGTCTCATCGACAACTGGTGCACGACGAAGGCCATCGAGAAGGACTTCGGCCCGGAAGGGGTCGAGGCGCTCCGTTTCTTCGAGAAGACCAAGCTCGTCGAGACCCGCTGGGAGGCGCTGCCGGGCGGCGGGACCGACAAGGCATTCCACTCCTACTATACCTCCTTCCACATCAACACGCAGTGCCCCGTGCAGGACGTCGCCGAGATCCTGTCCGTCGCCGCCATGCCGCAGGACAAGTTCCAGCACATCGAAAGCGAGATCGAGGCCCTCATCGGACGCGAGGAGACGTATTCGGCGCGCGCCATCACCGAGAAGCTCGGAATCCCCCTCATCCGCCTGAGGAGCGTCCTCAAGCGCTCGACCAAGTTCGAGCTTCGCGGACACCTCGTCACGCGCATGGGCTGACGCCATGCGCGCCGGGTGGCCGCGTGCGGCGGTCCTCCTCGTCCTCCTTCTTCCGAACGCCTTCGCCCAGGGAGGCGTCCTCTTCGCGCTCGATCCCGAGACGCCGGTCGCCGGCGTTCCCGCCGTGCTCGAGGTCGCGTTTCCGGGCCCCGGCGCGTCGCGAGAGGTGCGCCTCGTCGAGTCGCCTTCCGACACCGCGCTCACGGAGGGCTCGGCCGACCTTCACGTGCACCACCCGACGAAGGGCCGCGGGCTCCTCCACGGGCGCGTGCCCGGCGCGACGCAGGTGGTGAACGTGACGGGCGCGCTCCCCGACGGCGCCCGGTTCATCGCGGGCGAGCCGTCGGCCGTCGACGCGGCGGGCTCCTTCTCCGTGCCGGTCGTCTTTCCGTTCGCGGGAGCCTGGAACGTCACCGTCGAGACGGACGCCGGCCGCCGCGAGGCGACCATCCGCGTGCCCGAGGGGCCCGGCCTCGTCGCGACCGCGCGCGGCTCTGACGGCGCGACGCTCCTTGCCGTGCGTGAGGCGCCCGCGCGTTTCCACGTCGGGGAGGAGACGCTCGAGGTCATCGTTGTCGCCACGCGCGACTTCCGGGCCTACGAGCCGCTCGACGGCGCGACGGCCGTCGCGAGCGCGTTCGACGCGGCGACCGGCCGGCGCGTCCCGGACACGCCGCTTGCGCCCGCGCCGGGCGGCCGACACGCGGGGCGTTTCGAGATTCCCGCCGCGGGCACTTGGGAGGTCCGCGTGAACGTGACCCATCCCGACCATCCGACGACGCGCATCCTGTCGGCCGGGCCCGTCTCGCGGCTCCCCGTCGAGGCCGCCTTCGCGCCCGTCGACGGCCGCGTGTGGCGGGCGACGGCCGTGCTCGCGACCGGTTCCTTCGCCGTCCTGGCGCACGGGACCGGCGAGGACGCCGCCTGGCGCTTCGACGTGGCGCCCGCCCCGCGTCCGTACGTTTCGCTCCACGGCGCGGCGCGGCCCGACCCCGGCGCAGCGTTCGACCTTGCGCTCGTCGTCGCCCGGCCGGACGGCGAGCCGCTCGCGGGCGCGCGGGACGTTGAAGCCGTCGTTCGCGACGCGCACGGAGTGGAGGTCGCGCGGGCGACCCTCATGCCGGATGGCGCAGCCTACCTCTGGCGCGGCCTCGCGCTGCCCGAGAAGGGCGCCTACGCAATCCACGTCGCTGCGCCCTCGCTCGGTCTCGCGC
>DATLGO010000043.1 GCA_035540375.1 Candidatus Thermoplasmatota archaeon | reverse complement strand
GTGGCGGGATCGAAGGTGATCGAGCGGCCGGTCGCGCTCGGGCTTTCGGAGGGCGCGACGCCGCTCACGTCGGAGAGGACGAGCGAGGGAGGACCCCGCAGATAGTCGAGGAACAGGATCGACATCGACGGCGCGGCGTATTCCAACCGCTCGATGGCGCCGGGCGCGATCCCGTACCGCTTCGCGGCGTCCGCGAGCGCCGCCGAGGGGGCGAAGCGCGCGGGCGGATCGATGTCGTGGATCGAGAACCGCTCCGCCCGCCACCCCACCTTGAACTCGGCGTTGCGCGTCGCGTGCGCCGCGGCGAGCGGGCCCGGCGCCGAGGCCAAGCGGACGGATTTCACGACGTAGAACGCCTCCCCCGCGGCGAACACGAGTTCCCAACCGCCTCGGGTGCGCGCATCGGGCGTTTCGTCGAGGCGCATGCGGCGATCGTAGTGCGCGTACGCGAGGATGGCGCCCGGGTGCTTCTTCATGAACTCGCCGTAATAGAGGGAGGGGTCGGACGCGATCGCGGATGCGGCCTCCTCGAGGGGGTAGAGGAGGTCGAGATGGGCCGTTTCGAAGAACCGACCATCGTAGGATCGGGGCGCAGCGACCGGATTGACGAGGGGTGATCGCCCTTCGCGAGCGTCCCCGAGGGGCGCGCCCGATCCCGGAGCGAACGCCATCAGCTCGACGACGAACGATCTGGGCGCTCCCTCGTGTTCTTTCCACGTGCAGGCCCCGGTGCGATCCCGCCCCAGGTTGTCGCTCGCGTACCTGCACGTTCCTCCGGCGACCGGTTGCGCGACCGTTTCGCCGGCCACGCGCGCGATTCCCGGCAGGCCGTCCGCGACCGTCACGACGAAGGTCTCATTTTTCGCCTCATTGTGGAAGTGGAACGCGAGCGCCGCGCGCCCCTTGAAGGCGACGGCGCGGGCGGGCTCCGACACGATCGATGGGGAGGCGCCCGGGATGAGCGCTTCGAGGGGGACGCGCTCGCCCTCGACGAACGCGCGCGCCGGGAGCCGGCCGGGGCATCCGGTCCGCGGGAAGGTCGCGAGGGCCTGCTCGCTCACCGTCACGCTCGGCGCTCCGGGAAGTCCCATGGAAGGCATCGCGATCGCGGGAAACGCGAGCGCGTCGCGGGTCTTGAGCGGCTCGACGGCGACGGCGTCGAGGCCGTCCGCAAGGGCGTGGCACCGGTGCGCGGCGACGAGGCGGTCTTCGTGGAAGTGCTGCGCGAGGTAGGCCTCCGTCGCGCGCTCCAACCCGTAGCGGTCGCGCGCCTCGGCGGGTCCTTCGACGAGCACGCGGAACGCGAGACCGGGTTGGCCGTCGACCGACGTGGCGTATTCGAGGAGATCGCCCGCGCGGCCAGGCGACGGCGCGACCTCCGTCGGGGCGAGGAGGCCCGCGCTCGCGGTGGGCGCGAGGAGGGCGGCGAGGACGAGGAGGATCGGCAGGCGGTGCGGCATGGCGTTCGCGCTCGCGCCGGGAGCGCCTCCCGGGGTATTCCGCTCGGTGGCGGATGAGGCTAGCGCCCGCCCGTCACACCCGCACGCGGACCGACCGCCCCTGGGCGTAGGCGTCCAAGATGGCCTGGCCGGCGTCGGTGCGGCGCGAGACGCGGATGTCGCCCTTGCCGCCCACGGTGGCCGTGAAGAGGACCTCGCCGTCGACCGCGACGCGGACCTCCTGGCCCGCGAGACCCTTGTCGGTCACGAGGACGATGTTCTTCTTCGTCTTGCGCAGGTGCGGGGTGACCTCGGCGTACCGTCGCTCGCGCGGCGCGGCGGGCTCCGCGGGCGCAGCGGGGAGGTCGGCTTCGGCGGCCTCGTCCTCGTCGTCGTCCTCCCACGCGCCCTCGTCCTGGCGTCCCTTCGCGCGCGGCACGTTCCACACGCGCTGGAGCTTGCGCTCCCGCGGCGCGCGGCCGGGCCGCTCGCGCAGGGGCTTGACGTCGATCTTGATCCCGATCGCGGCCTGCGTCTCCTGGATCGTGCGGCCGCCCTTGCCGATGAGGCGAGGGATCTCGCGCTCCTCCGCGTAGAGCACGCAGGACGCGTCGCCCGTCATCTCGGCGACGTAGTCGCCCTCCACGTAGCCGCGGAACACGTGGCGCAGCTGCGCGTTCGCGAGCTTGTCGCGCGGGGACTGCGCCTCGCGCGAGCCCTCGGCGGCGCCGACGGGCATCACGACGACCTGCTCGCCGTACGTGTAGATCTCGTACTCGGCCCGCTTCGATACGAAGTCGCGCACGACGATGACCGGGCGCGCGAGGTCGGCCTCCGTCATGCCGGCGGGGACCTTGACCGTGAACGTCAGCTCGAGGACCTGGCGGATCGCGCCGCCCTCGATGTGGACGACGGTGTCGACGACCTGCGGGATCATGCCGAGCTCCACGCGGCCGATGAGGCGCTGCACGGCGTCGATCGCGCGGTTCGCGTGCGTGACGCCGATGAGGCCGACGCCCGCGAGGCGCATGTCGCCGAAGATGCGGAAGTCCTCGGTCTTGCGGACCTCGTCGTACACGACGAAATCCGGTCGCACGAGGAGGAGCACGTCGCTCGTGAGCTCCATCGAGCGGTCGAGCGGCGCGTACTGCGTGATCTCGTCGCCCACCTGCAGGTCCCGCGGCGACTCCATCGTCTTCACGATGGTCCCCTGGTCCTTCAGGTGCTCCGCGACCGCGGTCACGAACGTCGACTTGCCCGACCCGGGCGCGCCCGACACGAAAACGCCGCGCTGGTAGCTCTTGAGGCGATCGAGAAGCTCGCGCTCGAGGCCGTACTCCTCGAGGGTCTTGCGCACGACGGGCCGCACCGCGGTGATCTCGAGGCCGTCGCTGAACGGCGGCTGCGCGATCGCGATGCGCATGTTGCCGAGCTGCACGACGGTCGCCCCCGTGCGCTCGATCTCGATGAACGAGTTCGCGTCGCGCCGCGCGGCCTCGATGATCTCGCGACGCATGCGCGTGAGCGTCTTGAGCTCCATCGGTTCGCGGCCGATCTCCTGGAGCTTCATCGCGCCGGGCTTGCCCTTCTTCGCGAGCGGCTTCACGCCGTACTTCAGGTGGACGCTCATCGTCGACGCGTCGAAATACTTCATGATGTCGAGCGAGGAGAGGTCCTTCTCCTGCTCGTCGGGTTCCGTGATGGGACGCACGTACTCGACGTCGATCGCCATCGCGCGCGCGACGTGCGCGAGGACGCGGTCGCTCGTGAGGAGCTTCGCGCCCTCGTCCTCGGCGATCTCGCGGATCATCGCGTCGATCTCGCCGCTTTTCGCGAGCTCGATGTCCTCGGGCGTCGGACGCTCCCCGACGAACGCGACGTCGAGGTTCGCGGTGTCGCGCAGCTCCTGGATCTTCACGATCTCGTCGAGACCGTTGAAGCCGGATTCCCGTCCCGCGTTCGCCTGGTACTCGAGCTCCGCGACGACCGCCATCGGAATGAGCAGGCGCGCGTCCTTGAGCTCCCCGCGCTGGATGCGCAGCGTGATGCGGCCGTCGACGAGCACGCTCGTGTCGGGGACGATCGCCCTCGCGCGGCGCTCGGGCGCGGCGCGGGTCGACTTCTTCGGGGCCATGGTCGCGCGCCGTATCCCGTCCGCGACGGATCAAGCCATCGAGTGGAGCGGGTCTTCCGGCCGGGCGACGGGAAGCTTGAAACGCCGCGCCGCGCGAACGTCCCCCCATGAAGCCCAAGGTCGCGATCATCGGCCGAGGCGACGCCGGGAGCGCCCTTGCGCGGGGACTCGCCCGGGCGGGGTACGAGGCCGCCTCGGCGGGCCGCGAGCCCGCGCGGGTGCGCGAGATCGCGCTTGCCGCGGACGTCGTGATCCTCGCGGTCCCGTTCGAGAGCCGTTTCGACGCGCTCCGGGAGGCGGGCGACGAGGCGCTCGCCGGCAAGGTGCTCGTGGACGTCACGAACGCGGTCGCTCCGCCCGACTACGATCTTGCCCTGGAGCCCGCGCGCGGATCGGGGGCCGAGGAGGTCCAGGCGCGCGTCCCGAACGCGCGCGTGGTGAAGACGCTCAACACCGTGCTCGCGCACCACATGGAGACCGCGCGGGCCCATGGCGAACGCCTCACCGCGTTCGTCGCGGGCGACGATGAGGCGGCCAAGGCCGTCGTGCGCGATCTCGCGACCGACCTCGGCTTCGACGCCGTGGACTGCGGGCCGCTCGTGAACGCGCGGTGGCTGGAAACGATGGGGTACTTCGCGATCCAGCTCGCCTACGGGGAGCGCCTGGGGTCCGACATCGGGATCCGCCTCGTTCACTGAAGGCGCTTGCGGGCGACCGTCACGAAACCCGTGTGGCCGAGCATCTCGAAGCTCGGTCGCGCGCCGCGCTCTCCGACGACCCATTCGCGCTCCATCGTCTCGAACGCCCGGACGACCGTGAACGGATGGTCCGCGAGCGCGCGATGCGTCGCCTCGACCTGGCTCACGAGGGGGCTGTAGGTGACGAGGACGCCGCCGCCCTTGAGCGCGTTCCACGCGGCCGAAACGGCGAGCCAGGGTTCGGGCACGTCGAGGACGAATGCATCGAGGTCGCGCTCGACGACGTCCTTCGCGACGTCGCCCACCTTCACCTCCGCGACGTCCGCGAGCCCGGCGCGAGCGAGGTTCGCGCGGCCCCATTCGGCGAAGTCCTCGCGGATCTCGTAGGTCGTCACGCGGCCGGTCGGGGCGACGGCGCGCGCGAGGGCGAGCGTGAGGCTCGCGCTCCCGACGCCCGCCTCGACGACACGGGCGCCCGCTCGGAGGTCGGCCTCAAAGACGATGCGCGCCGCGTCCTTCGGCGTCACGACCTGCGCCTTCCGCGCGACGGTCTCGAGGAGATCCCGCACGGTCGGGGCGACGGCGATGAACGCCCGACCCGGGTATTCGAACCGCGCGCCGGGCTCGACGCCCACGAGTCGCGCGAGGTCGACGGTGCCGAGCCCCTTCACGCGCTCGACGCCGCCGCCCACGACCACGAGCAGGCGCTCGCCCGTTGCGGGGTCGAGGAGGACGACGCGGTCGCCGGGGGCGAAAGGGGCCATCGCGCGGCGATGGCGCGTGGGGCTGAAAAGGCTACCGCGGCTCCGAGGCCCACGTCCACACGCCCCGGTCGGTCGCGCGGAACGCGACGCGGGGGCACCGGGCGTCGCTTGCGGGGGGCACGATCTCGACGACCGCGGTCTCGTTCGTCGCAAGGCGGACGAACTCCTCGCGCGTCGTGTTCGTGGGCTTCGCGGCGCCGCGGACGACCGAGACCCGGCAGTCCGGGCCCTCCCAGAGCCACCCGACGTGAATCCACGTCGCGTTCTCGTCCGACACCGCCCGGACGACGTATTCGCCCGCGCGCATGAGGAAGGCATGCGAGCCCGTCGCCGCGACGCCCTCGCCCGCGAACTCGACGGCGAGCATGGGACGATGGGCGAAGGGCGGCACGTCGCGGACGGTCCGGTTCGCGACGTCGAGCGCGGGCGCGTTTCCGCGAACGACCGTCTCGCGGTCGGGCTCGATCGGGCCCTGAAGGGGCTCGACGACGAGCAGCCTCGTGAGATTGACGGGCCATCCCGTCGCGGCGCGCGATTCCTCCTCCGCATCGTGGGACGCCGAGGGCGAAGCGCAGCCCGCGACGACCGCGACGAGCGCGACGATGATCGCGCGAAGCATGGGTGCGGAAGCGCGTCGGGGTTTGAAAACGATATCGATTGGACCCTTCAACGGACATCGAGCGAGGGCGTCTCGCGTTGACCCGTGAAGGCGGCGTAGATCCTCCGATCGAGGCCCGCGAGGATCCGTCGCGCCTCCTTGTAGGCGCGACGCTCCGCTTCGACGAAATCGAGCCAGTCCTTGAGGCCGTCGGCCTCCGTCGCGAGGTCGAAAGCCGTGAGGCGACGCCGCCGCGTCTCGCCGAGGCGCGCGAACTCCTCGCGGGCCTCGAAGAGGAACCGCACCTCCGCGGCGCCGAGTCCGCGCGGGTAGGCGAGGTCGGGCACGCGCAGCGGGTCGACGAGCCGCGGGATGAGCGGCGCGAAGGGCACGGGGAGGCCGCGCTCGAGCCAGGCCAGCCGAGCCTCGGCGCCCACGGCCGCCTCCCCGCGGTCGCGGGCGCGCCGGAGCTCCAGATAGTCGTGGAAATCCCAGCGGAGCTTGGGTCGCACGCGCGCTTGAGCGCCGCCTTCGGATATGGAGGTTCGCGGCGCCCCCTGAAGTCTATATAGGGAGGCGGCGCATCCCGACGCCGTGCGCCACCTCATCGAGGACGAGCTTCGCGGCCCCTCCGTCTTCAAGGATGCGGGCAAGCTCAGCTTCGACTACGTCCCGGAGGACCTCCCGGGCCGCGAGGAGGAGACGAAGAAGCTCGCGCGCACCTTCGGCCCCGTCCTCGCGAACCGGGGGAGCGGGCAGACGATCCTCGTGACCGGCCCCGTGGGGTCGGGCAAGACGGCGCTCTCGAAGCGCTTCGCGATGGACTTCAAGGCCTACGCCGCAAGCCAGGGGGTCCCGATCGAATGGGTGGACGTGAACTGCCGGCGCCGCTCGACGGACTCCGCCGCGCTCCTCAAGATCCTCACGCATTTCGACGAGCGCTTCCCGGACCGCGGCTTCTCGAACTCCGAGATGCTCGAGATCCTGCGCAAGCAGCTCGAGCGGCGCGAGGCCCATCTCCTCGTCATTCTCGACGAGGTGGACATCCTCCTCAAGAAATCCGGCTCCGACCTCGTGTACGCGCTCACGCGCTTCAACGAGGAGGCGACGCGGGCGAAGGTCGGCGTGAGCCTGATCATGGTCTCGCAGCGCGACGTGCGCACGTTCCTCGACGAGGCCGCGCAGAGCACGTTCAAGCGCACGAGCGTCCTCGCGGTGGAGAAGTACGGCGAAGCGCAGCTGAAGTCCATCGTGCGCCAGCGCGTCGGCCTCGCGTTCCACGCGAACGCGTTCCCGGAGGACCTCGAGGACCTCGTCGCGGAGATGGCGGCCGAGCGCGGCGACGCGCGCCTCGCGATCGAGCTCCTGCACAAGGCGGGCCAGAACGCGGACGACGAGTCCCGCAAGACCGTGAGCGCGGAGGACCTGCGCGCCGCGAAGTCGAGCGTCTCGGACACGGTCGAGGAGGGCAAGCTCCGCGAGCTGGACCTCCACAAGAAGCTCACGCTCCTCGCCATCGCGCGGGCCCTGAAGAAGGGCGGCGCGTTCGCGATCACGGGCGAGGTGGAGTCCATTTACGCGGTCGCGTGCGAGGAGCGCGGCGAGAAGCCGCGCGCGCACACGCAGTTCTGGACGTATCTCAAGGACCTCGAGGGCCTCGGCTTCATCCACACGCGGCGAAGCGGCAAGGGCGTCCTCGGGACGACGACGCTCATCTCGCTCCCGGACGTCCCGGCGAAGAGCCTCGAGGAGAGGCTCCTCGCGCTCCTCGGGAAGTAGGCGCCCGGTTTCGGTCCCGCACCCGGACCCGGACCCGGGCCCGGACCTGGACCTGGTCCCGACGCCCGGACCCGGGCCCGAAACCCGGTCCCGACGCCCGGCACCCAACACCCGGTCCCGGCACCCGATCCGGCTCCCGGTACCCGTCGTCCATCTCGCTCCAGGGGCGGCGCTCGGAGCTCGGATTTGAGCCCTTCGCTTCGGTTCGACCACTCTCGGCGCGCTCCGGCGCGCAGGGCGATGAGGGGGGCGCGCGTGGTGGGGTGCGTGAACCCGATGTCCCGACGACTCCTTTCGACCGTGAGCGCCACGAGCGTGCAACTCGTCCCCCTCCCCGCGGGCGCGTACTCGCGCGGCTTCCTCGTGGAGGCGTGGGACCCGGAGGACCCGGACCTCGCGACCGCGGTGCCGCTCTACGCGTCGTGATCGCGGATTTCGAACCGCCACAGGCCTTCGTACGATCCCTTCAGGAGAATGGATGGACAGATCGAGTTCTCGATCGCCGCATCCCAAGGTTTTCCAGTGAAAGTGACCGCGAAGCTACCCTCGGGAGATGCCCCCGTCGTCACGGGTGACCAGCTGCGCCGTGGCTCTTCCTCCCGGATCGTTTCGCATTTCTCCCGCACCCAAAGCTCGGCTCGGACGAAGTCGGGGAGCGCCAGGAAATGGATATCGTGGGCGCGGCTTCCTTCAGGCGTTGTGACGACAATCGGGATGGATACGCGTTCCCTCGCCAAATAGAGGCGCGGCTCGGCGCTCCCAGAATCCACGAGGTATGCGCCCGTCCACATCCCGGATGGCAAGGAGGCAGCCCGGACCACACGCGCCTCGCGGTCCATCGAAAACGATCCCGGCGCGATCTCAACCGCATCAGCGTTTTCCCACGCGAGCACCGTGCCGGGTAGCGCACGAACCGTGAGCGTCAACAGGACGACTTGGTCCTGGGGGACGCGCGACCTTTGCGCAACGCATGCGACGGAAACGGTCCCCTCCTCCGTGGGTTTCGGGAGCGCCCCGGGATCCACGCCTGCGGCGTCCGGCTCCGCGCAAGGCACATCCCGCCGACTCTCGTGGAGGGCGATGGCGGCGACGGGGCTCAAGAGCGCCACGACAACGATGACGCGGAGGACGGGTGGCATAGCGAGGCCTCACCTGTAGACATAGACTTTTGTTGTGGTTTTGCCTTTGTCATTCGATTCCTTCTTGTAGTTTACGCCGATGCCCCAGGAGCCTTTCACATCCCAGGAATTCACCCAGCATGGGTTGCCTGGCGAAGTCTGCTCCCCGATGCCACCGTCCGCACCCGTCGCTTTGGCGCCGTCGGTTCCGAAGTCACGACACCTTCGATCCGATGCGCCTGCGTTGCGGCTGTCCTTGTATGTTCCATAATACCAGGTGGAGCTGCCCAGAAGATCATTGTGGATGGTGCCGGTGGTCGCGTACTGGGGATCGCCTGAACAATAGCAGATCACGAACCACATGGAGTTCACCTTTCGGGGCCCACCCCAGGCGATCTGGCAGGATTGGAAACCATCCTGGGCACGCCAATAGCCGCACGTTTCCGTAATCGTATCCGAGTACACGGTTTGTTCTCTCCAACCCACAGGGCCGCCGCTGCTCGCCGCCGCTTGGGGTGGGAGGATCGGGCCCGGGGCCGCAGCCAAACACAAATTCAGTTGGTTCATCGTCAATCCCTCTCCTTCCGTACAATCGACGATCACGTCATTGTCGACGTCAAACAAGATAATCCGGAATTGGGGCGGCGGGTCGTCAGCGCTCACTTCCGCGGAGAGCGTGATTGCGGAACTGACGATGAGGATGGCCATCGTGACGGTCCGGGCGAGCATGTTCGTCACCTCGTCAGGGTGTTCGGTGTGCTTTTTTTTTGGAGGTAATTTGTGTTTTCCTATTCATTCCAAGCTTGGACGGGCCGGCGACGAGCCCGCCCAATGAGCTTGCGAACGGGTCGTTCCCGTGCCGGAACGGGCGCTCATGAGCGCGCTTTCGCGAAGGCGGTTGGCCATGAATGTCATCGTCGCGGATCGCACTGCACGATCGCATCGGCTTACGAGGCAGAATTCGTCGACGACTCAATAAGGCGAAATGTCCCGGCCCCCTCAATCGTGGCATCCCGGACCGGTTCGGAAGGAAAGGGTTCGGTTATTCCAACGTGTTCGCGGCCACGCGACTCTCGACAAAATCTTTGAACGCGTGCATCTTGGCGCGGGCTTCGCGCGAGAGCAGGGGGAGCCGCTCGTCGTCGAACTCGCCGATGATCCGGTTCACCGCGAGCGTGCCGGTGGGCGTGCGCGTGAGCTCCCATTCATTGAGGGTGCCGCGCTCGTCCTGGATCGCGAGGAACCGCCGCTCGGCCTCGCCCGTGACGACAGCGTCCATCTTCCGGTGGCGGCGCGTCTCGAGGGCGATGCGCGTCCCGACCCCGCCGGGCGCGTACTCGGTGACGTCCGCGCGCACGATGCCCGGCACGAACGCGGGGATGTTCGCGGGGTTCGCGAGATGCCGGAAGACGATCCGCGGGCTGGCCTTGACCTCGATGCGGTTCTCGATGCCTTTCACGCGCCGTTCCCTCGCGAGCCTGTTCGCCCGGGGGCTCGATAAAGGTTCGGGGAAAACGAGATGACGTGCCCTCCGCGCGCGGAATCGACCGCCCATCGGCGCGCGTCGAGGCGGCACCGACCGGTCCACGCCTTGGGCGGTGGGCTTTCTCATCGGCGCGCGTCGAAAGAGCGTAGGCCGCTTCTTGGGGGTGGGTTCACCCGGGGACGGAGTGCGTTCGGCGCCGTAGGCGCAGCGAGCAACGCGCGCATGGCGTGAACAGAAAGGAACGGAAAATTGCGGACCGGGGTCCAGGGGCGCAGCCCGCGCGGACCGCAGTCCGCGCGAGCCCGAACCGCAGTTCGGGCGGACTGGTCGGGGGGGTCCAGGGGGCGCGAAGCGGCCCCTTGGCCCACTGCGTCGCACGGAAACCCGTAGCGAGCGCGAAGCGCGAGCGGGGGGTTTTCCGTGCGACGTGTGTGCTCCGAGCCGTAGGCCGCAGCGAGCGACAGCGAGCGAAGGCCGGAGGCTCGGCTAGCCCTTCAACGCCTCGCGCACCACACCCGCGAGGTGCGGCGCGCTCAGCTGGTACTTCTCGTACAGCTCCTTGGGCGTGCCGCTCACCGCGTAGAGGTCGCGGACACCGACGCGCTTCACGGGCGTCGGGCGGTGCTCCGAGAGGAACTCGCAAACGGCGGATCCGAGGCCGCCGATCACCGAGTGGTCCTCGGCGGTCACGATGCGGCCCGTCTCCTTCGCGGCCGCAAGGAGCGCGTCGCCGTCGAGCGGCTTCACGGTCGCCATGCCGAGGACGCGCACCGAGACGTTCTCCTTCTTCAGGAGGTCCGCGGCGGCGACGGCCTCGCCGAGGAGCGCGCCGTTCGCGACGATGGTGATGTCGGAGCCGTCCCGGAGGGTCGCGGCGCGGCCGAGCCTGAAGTCGTACGCGTCGTCGAAGAGCTTCGGCACCTTGGCGCGCGTGAGCTTGAGGTACGCGGGACCCGCGTGCTCGGCGAGCGCCTCGGTGGCCTTCATGCACTCCGTCGCGTCGCCCGGCACGACGATCGTCATGTTGGGGAGCGCGCGGTAGATCGCGACGTCCTCGATCGCGTGCGCGGAGGAGCCGTCCTCGCCCGTCATGAGGCCGCCGTGCGAGCCGACGATCTTCACGTTGAGGTTCGGGCGCGCGACCGCGTTGCGGACCTGCTCGAAGGCGCGCTCCGTGAAGATCGCGAACGTGGAGGCGAAGGGCACGAGGCCCGCCGAGGCGAGCCCCGCCGCGGTCGTGACCATGTCCTGCTCCGCGATGCCCATCTGGAAGAAGCGGTCCGGGAAGAGGTCGCCGAACCACTTGCTGCGCGTGGATTCCGCGAGGTCCGCGTCGAGCGCGACGACCTTCGCGTTCTTCTTCCCGGCCTTCACGAGGCCCGCGCCGTAGCCGTCGCGCGTGGGCGCGCCGTCGGCGAACGCGGTCGGGACCTTGCCGCTCACGCGCCCGCCCCCTTCGCCGGCGGGGTCCAGTCGACGCCGAGCTCCTTCATGGCGCGCTCCATCTCCGCGTCGGTGAGCGCGCGGCCGTGGTACTCGGCCTTGTTCTCCATGAACGAGACGCCCTTGCCCTTGACCGTGTGCGCGACGATGCACGCGGGCTTTCCGGTGCCGACGTGCGCGTCGGCCCAGTCGTAGGCCGCGAGGACCTCGGCGAGGTCGTGGCCGTCGATCTCGCGCACGTCCCACCCGAACGCGCGCCACTTGTCGGCCATCGGCTCGAGGTCCTTCACGTCCTTCACGAAGCCGTCGATCTGGATCTTGTTGTAGTCGACGATCGCGGTCACCGCGTCGAGCCGGCGGTACGGCGTCGTCATCGCGCTCTCCCACACGTTGCCTTCCTGGCACTCGCCGTCGCCGAGCATGACCCACGTTCGGTACGGTTTGCCCTGGATGCGCGCCGCGAGCGCGACGCCATTCGCGAAGCCGAGGCCCATGCCGAGGCTCCCCGCGCTCATGTCGACGCCTGGAATCTTGTGGTCCGTGTGGCCCTGCAGGAGGCCGCCCACACGGCGGAGCCTGTCGAACTCCGAGGTCGGGAAGAAGCCCAGCTCGCCGAGGACGGCGTAGAGGCCCGGGCAGCAGTGGCCCTTCGAGAGGACGAAGCGGTCGCGGTCCTCGTGCTTCGAGGATTTTGGGTCCGTGCGGAGCTTGCGCGCATAGAGCGCGACGAGCAGCTCGGCGGCGCTCATGCTGCCGCCCGGGTGGCCGCTCTGCGCGCGGTGCGTCATGCGGAGGACGTCGATGCGGACCTGCCGCGCGAGCGCCTCGAGGTCGCGGAGGGAGGCGCCGGCGCGCGCCGCCTGGAGGGTCATGGACGACCGGAGGCGGAGCCGGGATATGAGGGCTTGGGTGGTTGCGGCGATCCGGATTGTCGATACTCTCGATGCGGCACGGGGACATGCCGGGCCGACCCTTGAGGAACCATGGACGCCGCGACGCTCGCGTGGGACGCACGCCTCGCCTTCGAACGCCTCGACCTCCGCGCGACGCGCCTCATGGCGCGCTACGGAGCGACGCTCCTGCGCGTTGCGCTCGGCGTCGTGTTCCTCTGGTTCGGTCTTCTCAAGGTGATCGGCCGCTCGCCCGTCGAAGCGCTCGTGGCGGGCACGATCCCGTGGGCGCCCGCAAGCGTCGTGATCCCGGCGCTCGGTATCCTGGAGGTCGCGCTCGGCGTCGGCCTCGTCCTCGGCCTCGCGCTCCGGGCCGTCCTCGCCATCTTCTGGGCGCAGCTTGCGGGCACGTTCCTCGTCCTCGTCCTCCAGCCGGCGGTCGCCTTCCAGGACGGAAACCCGCTCCTCCTCACGGTGGAGGGCGAATTTGTCGTGAAGAATCTCGTCCTCATCGCGGCGGGCCTTGTTGTCGGCGGCACCGTGCGCGAGCGCGGGCGGTCTCGCCGCCGGGCGCAGCGGGCGTGATCAGCGGACGACCGGCGCCTCGGCGGAGATGACCTCGGCCGGCGCGAAAGAGGCGGCGGGGGCCTCGTCGAGCGCGAGACCCGCGCGGGCGACCGCGCGCTCGGCCGCGTCGAGCGCCGCCGCGCGCTCGGCCCGGACGCGGCGCTTCTCCTCATGGAGCGCGCGGCGCACGACGTTGCGCGCGGCCTGGTCGCGGCCGGCCTTGAACGCGGCGAGGAGGGCGCAGGCGCAGAACAGCATCCCGACCCACGCCCAGCGCTCGAGGCGCGTCGCGTCCGCGAGCGCGAGGGCCGCGAGGCCGAGGCCCGACAGCGCGAGGACCGCGACGCCGTTCGCGCGCGCGACCTCCGCGTGACGCCCGAGCGCGACCCGGAGGCGGTCGGCGAGGGGCGAGGCGACGGGGGCGGGAGCGGCGCGCATGCTTCTCACGC
>DATLGO010000042.1 GCA_035540375.1 Candidatus Thermoplasmatota archaeon | reverse complement strand
CCCGTACGGGTGTGGCATCAGCGGGGTGGAAACGGTCACTGGGCTCTACGGAAAGGAGTTATAACCCCAGAGCGCCCGATGGATCGTACCGCGGCCGGCCCGTCCGGTCGGCCGTCGGCGAGGTCGGTTCCGTTGCCCCATCACGCGCATTGGCACGATGCCTGCAGGAGTTGCGGCGCCCCGGTGCTCGCGGAGTGTCCCGACTGCGGGTCGCGCGCCTGGGTGAAGGGCGTGGGCCCCGACATCGCGTGCGCGAGCTGCCTGTTCGAGTGGGCCTGCGCGGGTTGCATGGGCCTGAAGCCCACGAGCGGCAAGTGGTTCGACGACGACGCAGGCGTCGCGGCGTAGCGTCCGCTCGACTGTTTTGAAAGGAAAAGAAAGGGGCGGCCGGGTTTCGGCCGCCCGTGGCGTTCTGGCTCAAAGGAGCCAGGACGAGACCGAGACCGTGTCGGAGACCATCGCGGTCTTGTCGCCTTCGACGGGGTCCTTCCACGCGACGGGGTGGGGCTTCGACGTGATGTCGAAGGTGATCCCCGCCGTGCCCTGCGGGAACAGGACGACCTGCTCGGCGGTGTAGGCCGAGTTGGCCTGGTCGCCGTAGCAGTAGGCGCGGATCTTCACGGGCTCGCTGCCCGTGTAGTGCCTCGTCATCGCCGTGTTCTCGCGGACGATCTCGCCGTTCGCGACGCTCGACGCGAGGGCGCCCGTCGCGGCGTTCGTCGGGAACTTCCAGTGCGTGACGACGCCCGCGGGGCCCCAGCCGTTCGGACCCGTCGGCGTGAGGGTGTATTCGATGCGGAGCTTCTTGACCGCCTCGCCCGCCGGGGCGTCGGCGCAGTAGCCCGAGAACTCACCCGTCTTGATGCCGTTGTCGTAGTCGTTCCCGTCGGGGTTGTTGCCGAACTCGTAGGGGTCCGCGCCCTGGTTCTGGCCGATCCACCCGTTCTGGTCGAGGTCGTGGAACGCGCCGACGCGCACGTCGAGCTCGAGGTAGCCCGGCGCGACGCAGTGCTGCGCGTTGTTCTCCTCGGCGAAGTCGCTGCAGGGGCCGATGCTGTACCCGTTCGTCGAGAGCGGGTTCATGACGAACACCGTGCTCGTGACGCCCGGGGACCAGAGCGTGTAGGCGACCTGCGTGTCGATCCACGCGCCGGGACCGGCGTTGTAGTCGTAGTCCTTGTTCGTGCTGCGCAGGTTGTAGCGCGGGTTCTCGTACGGCGGCTGGATCTTGCGGGCGAGGGGACCGGTCGTCTCGCACTGGTTGGCCGGCCCGTGCGCGGGGTCGCAGATCGGGTGCTCGAAGTGGTGCGACGAGGCCAGGCTCGGCGGCGGGAGCGCATCGATCATCGGGCCCGCGGAGCTCGCGTAGAGGGCCGTGAGGGGACCGGGCGCGATCGCCGCGTAGTCGTCGATGTCGATGAGGCACTTCACCGCGTTTTCGGGGCAGTCCTTCGTGCGGAGGAGACCGCCGGGCGTCGCGACGGGGTCGGCGACCGTGACGACCTCGTACGTGCGGAGGAGCGTGCCGTCCCAGAAGAGGATCGGCCAGCCCTGGCCCTGGTCCCAGTACCCGTTGCCGGGGCTGCCGTCGGCCATGTTGCCGGGCGGGCGCATCGAGAAGTCGGGGCTGCGCGCGCCGGGGAGGTCGCTCGACGTGACCGTCGGGTGGTCCCCGGGCTCGATGAAGACGACGATCTCGCCGTTGACGATCGAGTCGTAGTCGTTCGCGGGGTTCGGCGAGCCGCCGATCGTGCGGTCGAGGTTGTCGATGACGCCGTTGCCGTTGTCGGCCCAGTACCCGTACCAGGCGCCCCACTCGGACGCGCCGGCGAGGATGACCTTCGGAAGGCCCGTCGTGCGGCCGGGGCCGGGGGGCTCGCGGTAGACGCAGTTGCCGTTCACGTGAACGGTGTTCTTCGCGGGGTCGCAGGCGTGCACGCCGCGCACGTTCCACGGGCCGCCGCTCGGAAGCTCCGTGTACGTCGAGTACGCGAAGGAGTCGAGGATCTTCGTGCGTTCCGTGGGGACCGAGGACAGGTTGTTGCGCTGTCCGCGTCCCTCCATGACGATGTGGTTCTCGGCTTCGACCTCGCCCACGCCGACGTTGCGGATGGAAGCGAGGGCGGCGCCCGAGACAGTCATGAGCATGGCTGTGACAAACAGGGCCTTGGTTGCGGTGTTCATGGTGGATGGCCTCCCTACGGGTCGAGGACCCGGCCGTTGCGCACCGGAATGCGGCATTAAAACGTTTCTCGCGAGATGGACTTCGGGTCTTTAAAGGGAAAACCCCGAGCCGGTGATGGCCCGCATCGGCCGACCGGCAGGGACGCCTTGCGTCCCGCCGCATCCGACCGTCTCAGCAGACGCGGGCGCCCGTCGGATCCGCGGGGGTCGCGCCGCGACGCCCGCCCATGTCGAAGGTCAAACGGGGCTCCTTCGCGGCCTTGACCTCGTCGACGCGGCCGATCGCCGTGTTGTGGGGGGCGCTCGTCACGACCGCCGGGTCCTCGCGCGCGACCGAGGTGATGGCGTCGACGAAGGCGTCGAGCGTCTCCTTCGACTCCGTCTCCGTGGGCTCGATCATGATCGCCTCGTCCACGATGAGCGGGAAGTAGACCGTCGGGGCGTGGTAACCGTAGTCGAGGAGGCGCTTCGCGACGTCGAGCGCGCGCACGCCCTTCTCCTTCTTCAGGCGCGAGGCGCTGATCACGAATTCGTGCATGCGGATCTCGCGGTGCGGCAGGTCGAAGTCGCCGGCCTCCTGGAGCCGCTTGCGCAGGTAGTTCGCGTTGAGCACCGCGCGCTTCGAGGCTTCCGTGAGGCCGTCGCCGCCCATCATCTTCGCGTAGACGAGCGAGCGGATGTATCCCACGAAGTTGCCGTGGAACGCCTTGACCTTCCCGATCGACTGCGGGCGGTCGTAGCTCGCGACGTAGCGGTCGCCGCGCTTCTCGACGACGGGCACCGGCAGGAACGGCGCGAGGCGCGCCTTCACGCCGACGGGGCCTGAACCGGGGCCGCCGCCGCCGTGCGGGATGGTCATCGTCTTGTGCAGGTTGAAGTGCACCATGTCGAAGCCCATCTTGCCGGGCGTCGTGACGCCCATGATCGCGTTGAAGTTCGCGCCGTCGTAATAGAGGAGCGCGCCCGCGGCGTGCACGAGCTTCGCGACCTCCGTGATGTTCTCCTCGAAGATGCCGAGGGTCGACGGGTTCGTGATCATGAACGCGGCCGTGCGCGGGGACAGCGCGGCCTTGAGCGCCTCGAGGTCGACGCCGCCCGAGGCGTTCGACGGGATCTCGATGACCTTGAAGCCCGCCATCGCGGCGGAGGCCGGGTTCGTCCCGTGCGCGTTGTCCGGCACGATGACCTCGTCGCGCGTCTCGCCCCTCGCCTCGAAGTAGGCGCGCGTCATGAGCATCGCGGTCCACTCGCCCTGCGCGCCGGCCGCGGGCTGGAGCGTCACCGCGTCCATCCCGGCGACCTCCTTCAGGACCTCCTGCAGCGCGTGGATGACCTGGAGCGAGCCCTGCGAATGCTCGTCCCCGACGAGCGGGTGCATGTCGAGGCTGTCGGGCAGCGTCGCGATCTCGTCGTTCACCTTCGGGTTGAGCTTCATCGTGCACGATCCGAGCGGGTAGAAGCTCGTGTCGACGCCGATGTTCTTGTGGGAGAGGCGCGTGTAGTGGCGCGTGACGTCCGTCGCGCCGAGCGTCGGGATGCCGATCGGGCGGTCGCGCGCGAGATCGGCGGGCGCGAAGTCCGCGGCCGACACGCTCGCGGGGGCGGCGAAATACCGGTCGCCCGCGCCGTTCGACGCGCGCTCGAAGAGGACGGGCGTGGGCCAGCGGGCCTGGCGGAATTCGGGCTTCACTTGATCGCCTCCTGGATCGCGGCCGCGAAGCCCGAAAGCGCGCTTTCGGGGTGCGCCTCGGTGACGCAGTAGAGCGCGGCGTTGCCGAGCTCCGGGTGCCACTTCGCGAGATCGAGGCCGCCCACGAGGCCTTGCTTCGCGAACGAGGCCGCGACCTTCGACGTCGGGACCTCGGTCTTGAGGACGAACTCGTGGAACGACTTGCCCGTGAAGGCGCGCGTGACGCCGTGGACCTTCACGGCCTCGTTCGCGAGCCGGCGCGCGCGGTCCGCGCACGCGAGGGCCGCGTCGCGGAAGCCCTCCTCGCCGAGGGCCGCGAGCGTGATGGAGAACGCGAGCGCGTTCAGCGCCTCGTTCGAGCAGATGTTCGACGTCGCCTTGTCGCGGCGGATGTGCTGCTCGCGCGTCGAGAGCGTGAGACAGTAGGCGCGCTCGCCCTTCGCGTCGACGGTTTCTCCGACGATGCGGCCGGGCATGCGGCGCACGTGGTCCCACTTCGTCGCGAAGAGGCCGAGCGCGGGGCCGCCGAACCAGGTGCCGGATCCGACCGCGCCGCCCTCGCCGACCGCGACGTCCGCGCCGTACGACCCGGGGCCGCGCACGAGGCCGAGGCTGTAGGGGTCGCCGACGTCGACGACGAAGAAGGCCTTGGGCGCCTTGCGGTCGAGGATGCCGCGGATCTCGCCCGCGCGCGACTCGAACACGCCGAAGAAGTTGGGGTTCTGGAGGAGGACGGCCGCGGTCGACGCGCCGACCTTCGACTCGAGGTCGGCGAGGTCGGCCTCGCCCGTCTCGCGGTCGTAGCCGAACTCGACGAGCTTCCCGCCGAAGCCCTTCACGTAGTTCGCGACGATGCTCTTCTTCTCCCACGAGAGGTTCGCGGGGACGAGCACGTCGTTGCCGCGCGAGGCGCGGACGCCCATGAGCGCGCCCTCCGCGAGCGCGGTGGGGCCGTCGTACATCGAGATGTTCGCGACCTCGAGCTCCATGAGCCGCGTCACGAACGTCTGGTACTCGAACATCGCCTGGAGCATCCCCTGCAGGATCTCCGGCTGGTACGGCGTGTAGGAGGTGTAGAACTCGCCGCGCAGGATGAGCGGCTTCACCATCGCGGGCACGTAATGGTGGTACGAGCCGGCGCCGAGGAAGTGCGGGCGCTTCTCGAACGAGTGGTTCTTCGCGAGCGTCGCCGTCATCTCGCGGCGGACGTCGAGCTCGCTCGCGCCCGCGGCGAGCCGGAGCGTCGTCCGGACGCTCGCGGGCACGTCCTTGAAGAGATCCTCGTAGCTCGTGATGCCCAGGGCCGCGAACATCGCGTCGCGGTCGGCGGCGCCGCTCATGAAGTGCATCGTAATTCCTCAGGCGTTCTCGATCGTCTTGCGGTAGCCCGCGGCGTCGAGGAGCTTTCCGGCCTCGGAGGGGTCCGACATCTCGATCTTCGCGAACCAGCCCTCGCCATAGGGGTCGTCGTTCAGGAGCTCGGGCTTGTCCTCGAGCGCCGTGTTGACCTCGACGATCTTTCCGGAGACGGGCGCGTAGATGTCGCTCACGCTTTTCGTGCTCTCGACGACCCCCATCGAGTCGCCGTGCTTGAACGACTCGCCGACGTCGGGGAGCTCGACGAAGACGACGTCCGTGAGCGCGTCCTGCGCGTAGTCCGTGATGCCGAGGGTCGCGACCTTGCCCTCGACGCGGACCCACTCGTGCTCGGCGGTGTAGCGCAGGTGTTCCGGCACCTTCGTTTCCTTGGCCATGGAGAACCCTCGGAGCCCTTACCAAGGCGCCAGAGGAGCGTACCCGTCATGAAGGTTTCTGGGTTACGGACGCGCGCGCGACGTCGGCGTGTCGGGGCCGTTCCCCACCGGAAGGAAACGTCCTTCCACGAGGAATGCATCAGGAGTTCATGCGTCGTCTCGGCGCGACCTTCCTCGTCCTCGTCCTCGTGTCGGCCGGCTGCCTCACCGCGAGCGACCGGGGACCCGCCGCGCCCGCGACCGATGAACCTCCCGGCCCAGGCGCCCCCTTGGCCGAGGGGCCGGTCGATCCCGCGCCCCGGGTGACGGTGGCAGGCCCTTGGCGCTTCACCGCGACGCCCGGGGAGGTGGTCGGGGCGCCCGGCGACGTCGCCCGCGTGCGCCTCGCGATCGAGCGTGCGGGCAACGCGACAGGCGGAACCCTCGGGCTCGCCCCCTTCATGCGATGGGCCGACGTCCCGGAAACGGAGTCCTGGACGCCGCGGGAGGTCCCGGAGGCCGGCGCGACGTGGGACGTCGAGGTCCTCGTCGGTCCTGCGCCGCACGTCGCTTTCTCGGTCTGGTGGGAGGACTCCACGGGTGAGGGCCCCGAACGGTGGCCGAGCCGCGCGGTGAACGCCTCCGCCGTGTTCGTTTCGTTCGGGAACGCCGTCGAAACCCGGGCCCGCGACAACTACGTCCCGACCGGTTCCGGCCTGAATGTCACGACAGAAGGGAGCACCCTCGTCGCGACTTTCACGGAGGGCGTGTTCCTTGACATCGATTGCGACGCGGTTGCGGGCGCGGCCGGCCCGTTCCGCCTCGTGGAGAGCCATGGAACGCGCACGCTCGTTGGTTTCGTGAAGAGCGGCCAATCGGACTCGTGCCTGGCGCCCGCGACGCCGCGCGCGCCCCGCGTCATCGCCAAGATCGAAGGCCTCGAGCCGGGCGAGGTGCGGGTCGTCGTGTATGCGCACCGAACCTGCTTCTGCGCCCCGACCTCGTGGACCGTGTTCGAGGCGAACGCGACCGTGGGCTGAATCACACGAACGGCAGCTTCACGACCCGCGCTCCGACGGGCTTGTCGCGGATCACGACCTCGAGCGGCGTGTCGGGCTTCGCGAACGCGGGCTCGACGTACGCGAGCGCGATGCCCTCGCGCAGCGCCGGCGATTGCGTCCCCGAGGAGACGACGCCGACCGCGCGGCCCTCCGCGCGGACCTCGTTGCCTTCGCGCGGGATGCCGCGCTCCGTGAGCTTGACGCCCACGAGCTTCGCGTGCCCGCCCTTCGCCTTCTGCGCCTCGATGGCCGCCTTGCCCGTGAAGTCGTGGTCCCATGCGACGAGCCAGCCGAGACCGGCTTCGAGCGGCGTGCGGCCGCCCTTGAACTCGTGGCCCGCGAGGCAGTAGCCCTTCTCGAGCCGGAGCGTGTCGCGCGCGCCGAGGCCGCAGGGGCGGATCCCGTGCTCCGCGCCCGCCGCAAGGAGCGCCTCGAAGACGCGCGCGCCCTCCCGCGCGGGAACGAACAGCTCGAAGCCGTCCTCGCCCGTGTAGCCCGTGCGCGCGATGAACGCGTCCGCGCCGAGCGCGGGCGCCTGCGTGAGGTGGAAACGCTTCAGGTCCGCGAACGAGCGCCCCATGAAGCGCTCGAGGATCGCCGCGGCCTTCGGACCCTGCAAGGCGAGGATGCACGTCTCGCGCGTGACGTCCTCGACGTTGGCCTTGCCCGCCGCGCGGAGGATCCCGGCGACCTCCGCGTTCATCCCCGCGTTCGGGACGACGTGGTAGCCCTTCCCGACGTGGAAGATATAGAGATCGTCCACGATCGTCCCGTCCGGCCTGAGCGCCGCCGTGTACTTCGTGCCGCCCACCGGCACCTTCGACGCGTCCGCGACGAACGCCCGGTTCAGCGTCGCGACCGCCTCGGGGCCCGTCACCCAGAGGTTCGACATGTGCGACACGTCGAAGAGACCCGCCGCCTTCCGCACCGCCTCGTGCTCCTCGAGAACGCTCGAGTACATCACCGGCATCTCGTAGCCCGCGAACGGGACGATCTTCGCCCCCAGCTTCACGTGCAGGTCGTAGAGCGGCGTCCGCAGGAGCGTCATCGAAACCCGCGAGCGCGGAAGGCCTCCTTGAAGGTTTGCGGTGAACGACGGGCGCCGGGCCCGGGATTCGGGACCGGGCCCGGGAACCGGGCGCCGGGGTTCGGGACCGGGACCGGGCGCCGGGAGCCGGGCGCCGGGCGCCGGGACCGGTGGCCGGGACCGGGACCGGGCGCCGGGCGCCGGGATTCGGGTCCGGGCGTCGGGTCCGGGACCGGGTCCGGGACCGGGACCGGGACCGGGACCGGGACCGGGACCGGGACCGGTGGCGAGCGCTTATGTCGGGGGAGCGTCGTCGGCGGCGCGTGCGCGCGCGCCGGATCGCCTTCCTCGTCAACCCCGTCGCGGGCCTCGGCGCCCGCGTCGCGCTCAAGGGCAGCGACGGCGTCGCCGCCGAAGCGCTCGCGCGCGGCGCGCGGCCCGAAGCCGCCGGGAAGGCGCTGCGCTTCGTGCGCGCGCTCGAGGCGGGCGCGCACACGTTCCTCACCGCCGGCGCGCCCATGGGCGAGGACGTCCTCGAGAAGGCCGGCGAAAGCGCGATCGTCGCGCACGTCCCGTCCGAGCCCACCACCGCCGACGACACGCGCGAGGCCGCGAAGGCCCTCCTCGCGCTCGCGCCCGACGTCCTCGTCTTCGTCGGCGGCGACGGAACGGCCGCGGATGTCGCGGACGCCGTCGGCGACCGCGTGCCCGTCCTCGGCATCCCCGCCGGGAGCAAGATGTACAGCGCCGTCTACGCGGACACGCCCGAGCGCGCCGCGCGCGTCGTCGAGGGATTCGACGACGTCGCCCCCGGGGAGGTGCTCGACGTCGACGAGGGACGCTTCCGCGCGGGCGAGGTCGCGGTCACCCTCAAGGGTTTCGTGAAGGTCCCCGTCCACCGGGCGGTCGCGGGCGGCAAGGCCGCCGGCACCGACGACGAGGTGGAGCAGGTGACGCTCGGCAAGGCCGTCGCCGAGGCGCTCGAGCCCGGCGTCCCGCACGTTCTTGGCGCGGGCGGCACGATGATGGAGGTCAAGCGCGCGCTCGGCGTCGACGGCACGCTCCTCGGCATCGACGTCGTCTGCGACGGGAAGCTCCTCGTGAAGGACGCGCGCGAGCGCGACCTCCTCGCGCTCGCGCCCGGCGCCCGCGTCGTCGTGAGCCCGATCGGTCGGCAGGGGTTCGTGCTCGGGCGCGGGAACCTCGTCGTCTCCGCCGCGGTGCTGCGGCGCCTCGGCGTCGAGGCCGTGAAGGTCGTCGCGACGCCGACGAAGATGATCGAGACGCCCGTGCTCCGTGTCGACACGGGCGACCCCGCCCTCGACGCGGCCTTCCCCCGCTTCGTCCCCGTCACCACGGGTCCGCACGTGACCCGCCTCGCCCGCATGGAGAAGGATGCCGCATGACCAGCACCGAAATTGCGCGCGCCGTCCTCGTCGCGCCGAAGACCACCGAGATCGCGATCCGCGGCCACACGATCCGCTGCGACAAGCCCGCCGACCTCGGCGGGACCGACTCGGGACCGATGGCGAGCGAGTACCTGCTTGCCGCCCTCGCCTCCTGCACGCTCACGACGATGCGGAAGATCGCCGAGAAGCGCAAGGTCGAGCTCGGATCGCTTGCCTGCGTGACCGAGATGGATTTCGACGATCGCGGCGTCGTCGTCGCGATGCGCCTGCGCGTCGAAGTCGGCGGAACAGCCTCCGACAAGGACGTGGAGACCGTGTTCCGCCTGAGCGAGAAGGCGTGCACGATCTCCCAGCTGCTCTCCTTCCCCGTCCATCGCGCGCTCGCGCGTGGTTGACACGATGTTGAGAGCATTTTACCGTAGGGAATATATCCCATCCCAATCATGCCGGGAACGGCGATACCCGCATGAGTCTGACCGAAGTCGTCTACAAGATTCGTAGCGACACTTTTGCCCCCTGCATCGTGTCAGGGAAGAATCCCGATGTCCGCGTGATCTTGAACCAAGTCTCCCACGACGTCTCCAACCAGACTGTGCGGCTCCTTGCCACAGTCCTCGGCCCCGAAGCCGCGGCCCAGGAGACGACGAAGGTCCTCATGGGATCCTTCGACACGGCCGACATCGTGCGCCAGACGAAGGACCAGGTCACGTTCCGCGCGAGCGTGTCGCTCGACACCATCCGCAAGACGGGCAACCCGGCGGCCTTCGCGCTCGAGCACTTCGGCCCGGAGGTCCTCGTCCAGCCCGCGCTCATCCACAACGGCTACCTGCACGTGCGCCTCGTCGTCACCGGCAAGGTCGACCTCGCGGCGATGCTCGCCGCCTACGAGCAGGGCGTGAAGGCCGGCCGCTGGAGCGACTTCAAGCTCGTCCGCATCGACGACTTCGACCCCGAGCAGCAGATCCACGGCGCGTTCTCGGAGAACCTCACGCAGAAGCAGCTCGAGGTCATCAAGACGGCCCTCGCGCTCGGGTTCTACAACACGCCGCGCAACGTGACGCTCGACGACCTTTCGAGCATCTTCGGCATCAGCAAGGCCGCGGTCCACAACCGGCTCCAGGCCGCCGAGCGCAAGGTCATCGCGAAGTACTTCAGCTGACGCTCGCGCGTCGGCCGCGCGGGGCGCGAGCCCCGCGCCCGTTTCCTTTCCACTCCAAGTCGCGAGCGCGGGCGCCGCGTCGCGGGCCCTTTCCGCCCGCGCGAAACGTTTAAGACACGGCCTTCCTTCAACGCAACGTTCCCACCCTCTGGCCGGGATGGGGTAGCCTGGTTATCCTTCGGGACTGTGGATCCTGTGACCCGAGTTCAAATCTCGGCCCCGGCCCTCCAGCGCGGACGCCCACCCCGGGCGCCGCCTCGCGCGCGACGGAGCCCGCGCTCGGACCCTTTTCGATGGCCAGAAGAGACCCGGTCCATGGGACCGGCGACGAGTGCGGATGTCGGGATTTGAACCCGAGTTAAAGCGTTGGCAACGCCATGTGATAGACCAGACTACACTACATCCGCGATGGATCGACCGTCCTGGAAAACCAGGTCGGGCGTAGCGTATCATCGCAGAACCCCTATATGACGCCTTCGGGGGGCGGGACGGCGTGCAAGGGACGCGCTAGCGCGCGCGACGAATGAGTTCATCCCGACACCCGTTTCTCATGGGCCGAGACGATGGAAAACCTGACGCGCGGCGTTCTCGTGGCGGCCGTCCTTCTCGCGACCACCCTGGCGACGCCCGCCGTCGCGAGCCCCCCCGTCGAGTGGACGGTCCCCGCGCCGCGCTCGGGCGACGCGTTCCTCTACCACGGGGCCTTCATCAACCACGTGATGAGCGTCCGCGCCCCGCAGCACGGAGGGGGCGCCGCCCTGTCGTCGGCGAACGTGGCCGCGCTCCTCGTCGAGGACGCTCGCGTCGTCGTCGACGGCGCGGGATTTCCGCGCGACGTCCTCACGTTCCGGCTCGAGACCTTCCGGACGAACCCTGACGACTCGGTCGACCCCGTGAGGCGCGAGCAATGTCACGCCGGCGCGCACGGTCGCGCGGTCCGGCACGACATCGCGTGGGCCGAGCATCACGCCTGGACGTCGAACGAATCGCGCGACCCCGACCCCCTCGACCGCGCGCCAAGATCGACCCTGACGAGCCTCGCCTCCGCGACGTTCGGCCACGGGACCTGCATCCTCATGCCGCGCCCCGCGCCGGGGCTCGTCGTCCGCGAAGGCGCGCGGCTGAATCTCTCGGACTTCGAGGCCGGCGTCGCGTCGACGGAGGACCTCCTCTCGGAGCCCGCCGTCGCGCATGCGTTCCTCGACCGGCGCGCGTTGTCGTTCCGCTTCGTTCCCCTCGATCCCGCCGCGCCCGACTGGACCGTCACCCTCGTCGAGGGCGTCCCCGGGGTCGCGCGTCTCACCGCGGGGACGAACGGGGAATTCCCGCTCACGCGCTTCCCGTACGCCCTCGAACTTGTCGCGTACGCCGCCGGGGAGGGGCCGACCGTCGCCTTCCCCACGGAAGAGACGCAGGCGCCGCCGCCGCGCGGCCGCGCGGCGTCGCGGGCGCTCGACGAGCGCGCCCTCGCGCTCCCCTACCCGTTCGCGGAGGCCCTCCGCGATGCCGTCGCCGACCCGGCGCTCGGCCTCGCCGCGTTCCTCGCGCGCCACCCTCACGCCGCCCTCGTGAGCGCCGACTACGAGCGCGAGGCGTCGCCGCCGCCGGACCTCCGGCACGAATCGTCCGGGGGGCGCTGGCGCATGACGTTCGCCGACGAGCGCAGCGCGTTCCTCGTCGAGGCCTACCGGCTCGTCGGGAAGAGCGGCGCCCTCCTTCCCGCCAAACCGGCCTTGACGCGCGGGTGGGAGCTTCCCGACCGCCGCCTCGCGGCGCGACTGGATCCGATCGAAGCCGTCGACTCGTCGATCGTGCTCCGCGCGCTCGAGGGGCTCGGAATCGGGAAGGACGAAGTGCACTCGGTCCATTACACGCGCTTCGCTCCCGTCGCGGAGCCGGTCGACGAAAGTCCCCGCGAGCGCTCCCGCACCTTGAGCCTCTCGAGCCAGGGTGACCGCGCGGGCCTTGTGGTCTCGACGCTTCCCCTTTCGCGCTCGCCCTTTTTCGCGGAGCCCGCGTCCGGCGCGGCCGTCGACTTCGACCTCGAGACCGGTCGCGCGCTCGCGCTCTTCCGCGCGGAGCGGGTCACCCCCACGGCGTCGCTCCTCGACCGCTTCGGCCCGCCGCCGGACAAAGCGGCGATGAACGCGCTCGCCGAATATCCGTTCGCCCTCTCCGCCCCCGCGCTCCTCGGCGTCACCGGCGGGGCGGTCCTCGGACGTCTCGGCTTCGGCGCGCTCTACACGCGTCTCCGCCGCCGCCTCCTCCTCGAGCATCCGACGCGGGCGGCCATCCACGCGGTCCTCGTCGCGCGGCCGGGGCTTTCGGCCGCGGCCCTCGCCGAGGCGGCGGGCGTTCCGCGCACGAGCGCCGATCACCACCTGAGACAGCTCGTGAAGCATCGGGTGATCCTTCGCGTCGAGCCGGGAGGCTACTACGTCGCGGGCACCGTGCCTCCCGACGTCGCGAGGCGCGAAGCCGCCCTCTCGAAGGGCGCGCGGCGCGCGGTGTACGACCTCTTCGTCGAGGAGCCCGCGCTCACGCTTCGCGCCGCCGCGCGGCGGCTCGCGATGAGCGCGCCCGCGGTGCATCGCACGCGCGCGGAGCTGCGCCGCCTCGGGTTCCTCCCGTGATCAGGCGAGCCGCGCCGCGAGGGCGCGCGCCCAACCGGCGACGTGCTCCTCCGTGACGAGCGGGCCGAGGGCCGACACCTGGAAGACGACGGAGCCCGACCGCACGTTCGCGACGTACGCGTCCACGCCCGCGTCCGCGAGACGGTAGAGCGTCGACCGGTCGCCCGCGCGCGGGTCGGGCCGCCGCGACCACGAGCCGTTTTCGGCCTCGTACGTGGCGTCGATCGCCGCGAGCACCCGGGACGCCTGCTCCCGCGTCGCGAACACGAACGCGCCGCTTTCGACGCGCGAGCCGTTGGGCAGGTCGATGACGCGCCGCGCGGCCTCCACGAGACCCCAGTCCGCAAGCTCGGCGCTCGACGCCCACGCGGGGGTTGCGTCCGCGAGCGAGAAGGCGTCGGGGTAGACGACCTCTTCGGCGAGCGCGGCGTCGGGCGCGACGTCGATGGGCCGGAGGGTCGCATCGAGCGCCGGCGGGGGCGTCGATGCGGGAGGATCCGCCGCGCAGCCCGCGAGAGCCGACGCAAGGACGAGAAGGACGAGGGCGCGCACGCAACCGGACCCTCGCGGGCCACCGAAAAGGTTCCGATCACGCGATCCGGGAGAGCGATTCGGCCGTCTCCTCGTGGTCGAGCCGCTCGTCGATCGTGATCTCCGTGACGATGCGGCCCGCCGTCTGTCTCAGCTTCGCGTGCGCGGCCTCGACCGCGAGGAGGATGTCCTCGAGCGACTCCGATTCGATGACGGTGCCCATGGGACCGACCTTGGGCTCGAAGCCGCGCTCCTCGAGCACGCGGACGGCGGCCGCGACGGGCGCCTCCTGCGACGTTCCCTCGCCGAGCGTGACGACGCGCAGCTCCGCGACGATCATGCGGAATTTGGCGCCGCGGGGAGGCTTCAGGCCTTCGGCCCACGCCTCGGTGCTACCGCATCTCCTCGGGGATGGCGCCGCCCCGCTCGCTCGCGCCCCAACCCTGGCCGCGCGCGTCGCGCGTCGCGTGCCAGCGGTCCTCGAGCGCGGCGACGACCTCGTCGGCGCTGCGGTACCGGCGCTCGGGCAGGAACTCAAGGTAGCGGATGAGCGGAAGCGTGCCGCTCACGGCCGCGCCGCCCGCCTCCTCGACGAGGCGCCCCTTGGTCGCGGGAAACCGGATCGCGGCGAGCGCCTCGGCGAGCGCGCGGAACACCTCCTGGTGCTCGCGCTTCTCCCAGGCGCCCCGACCGCCCGACGCCCCCTGCCCGTCTTCGGCTCCCGGCGCCGTCATGGCCCCTTCTCGGGACCGCCGTGTGCATGGAC
>DATLGO010000041.1 GCA_035540375.1 Candidatus Thermoplasmatota archaeon | reverse complement strand
CGCACGCGCCGATCTGCTTCCACATGTCGACGTTGAAGCCCATCGTGTGGAACCACCACACGAACGCGCCCGCGCCGCCCGCGGCCGCGACCGCCTTGATCTGGTTGCAGACGGGGGCGACCTGGCCCGCGTACGTCGATTCGCCCTGGATCCACGGGCGCACCTTCTCGGCGCCGAGGCGCGAGACGCCCGACGCGACGAAGTCGTACGTGAGCTTGTAGGGGTCCTGCCCGGCGAAGTTCATGGGATAGATCATCGGCATGAAGACGTCGATGCCGGGGCTCATGCGGACCGCGTCCTGGCCGTACGGGGTGAGCGGCTTCTGGAGCGACTGCGGGAAGACGCTCGCCGAGAGCTTGACCTCGGGCCGGATCGCCTTGATCGCGGCCGAGGCCTCCTTGACGAAGGACGCGATGTGGTCGTTTCTCGCATCCGTCACCTGGCCCACCGTGCCGCCCGTGCAGGGAAGCGGAGCGGTGGAGGAAAGCGTCGGGTTGTAACGCACGTAGTCGAGGTTGACCTCGTCCACCTTCGTGCGGGCCACGAGATCCTTGAGCATCCCGATCATGTGGGCGCGGACGTCCTTGCACGCGGGGTCGAGGTAATCCGTGCCCGCAACGCGCGCGTGCGGGAACTTCGCGGCCGCGTTCTTGTCGATGAACGTCGCAAAGCGCACCGCGCTCTTGAGTCCGTTCTTGTGCGCATCCGCGGCGGCGCGCTCGACGGCGCCGTCGCCGGGAGCGTACGCGCCGCTCATCGGGTACGCCGTGGTGTACCATCCGGCCTTGCCGGTGCCGTCCTTCGCGTCCGAGAAGAAGATCGTCATGCCGGAAGCGAGGGCGGCGTCCATCGCGGGCTTGCGCGCGGTGTGCGACCACGCGGTGCCGATCGCGATGTCCGAGCCGAAGTCGAACGTCGCGGCCGGAGCCGCGGCCGCCGGGGACGCGAAAACGAGCGCCGGCGCAAGGAGGCCGAGCGCGAGCAGCGCGGCGAGGCCTCTCGGGGTAATGCGGGGGACCATGCCGCGCGCTCGGCGGCGCAGCCTCAAGTCCCCTCGCCTTCGCCCGCCGAGACGGCGCCTTGCCGCCTGTCGTCACGGCGCGCGACGACGCCGTGAGGCGAGAAAACGACGGACCTCGTCGAACGGCCGCGCCGTCAACACCTCCCCGGGGGGTACGCCTCCGCGGCGCGCGGCGACGACACCCCAACGCACGTTCGCGAATTCGCCCGGCGCGTGGGCGTCCGAATCGAGCGCGAAGGGTATTCCGAGCTCGCGCGCGCGGCGGAGGATCGGCGCGGGAGGGTCCATCCGTTCGGGGCTGCCGTTGATCTCGAGCGCGGCGCCCGCCGAGCGCACCGCGTCCAGGACGCGTTCGACGTCGAAATCGCTTTCCGGCCGCGCGGGGAGCCGCCGGTTGGTGACGTGCCCGAGGACGTCCACGAGCCCGGTCGAGAGCGCGTCGACGATGCGCCGCGTCATCGCCCCGCGCGGCTGGTCGAGCTTCGAGTGCGCGCTTCCGACGACGACGTCGAGCGCCTCGAGCGCGGCCGCATCGACGCCCAGGCTTCCGTCCTCGAGGATGTTCGCCTCGCACCCGACGAGCACGGGGATCGGGAACGCGCCGCCCCGCACCTCGGCGACGCGGGCCGCCAGCGCGTCCTCGTCGAGGCCCCGGGGAACGGGAAGTCCCGCGGCGTGGTCCGAGACGGCAACCCAGCGTCGGCCGCGCCGGGCGGCGGCTTCGACCATCTCCGGGAGCGTCGCGCGCCCGTCGCTTGCGCGGGTATGGACGTGCAGGTCGCCCACGATGTCGGCTTCCTCGACGAGCGCCCCGCGCCACGCGAAGGCCGCGGGGGATTCCCGGAGCTCCGGAGGAGGCGTCGCGAGGCCGAGAAGACCGTAGACCGCATCCTCCGAAGGGGCCGGCACCTCCGTGCCGTTCTCGCGGGCGAGGCGACCGCCCGCGAGCCTCAATCCCCGCGCCGCGGCGCGGGCGGCGAGCGCCGCAACATGCGCCTCGTCGCCCGTGGATTCGACGAGCGCGGCCCCGAAGTCGCTTGCGTTCGCGAGACGAACCTCGACCGGGACGTCGTCGTCGAGTCGGAAGAGACCTTCGGAGACGGGAACGAACCCCATCTCGCCGAGCGCTTGCCGGGCGTCGACCGCATCCAGGGCCGCGGCGATCACCGCGACGCGGTCCACGAGCGCGCGTCCCCGGCGCGCCTCGCCCGCGACGACCGCGCGCGCGAAGGCGCCGGACCGATCGAAGTCGGAGACGACGCGCTCGGCGATCCGCGACGCCTTCGCAAGAAGGGCGACGCGTCGCGGCGGGGCGCGAAGCGCGGGGAGCTTCGCGAGGATCGCGCGGCGGTGACGCTCCGTCACACCCGCGACGCGGAGGATGCGCCCGGACTCCGCGGCGCGGGCGAGATCCTCGACCGTCGAGACGCCTCCTTCGGCGGCGATTCTCAGCGCGAGGGCGGGCCCGATCCCGGGGATCTCGACGAAGCGCTCGAAGTCGCGGGGAAGCTTCGCCTCGAGGGCTTCGAGCGCGCGCACGCGGCCCGTCGCGAGGTATTCCTCGAGCCGCGCCGAGATGCCGGGCCCCACGAACGGGAGACGCTCGAGGTCGGCGCGCGTCGCGCCCGCCCGGAGGCGGTCGGGTTCGGCGCGGACGCTCGCGGCGGCGCGCTCGTACGCGAGGCCTCGCTGCCGGTCGCCGAGGGCGCGATGGACGAGGGCGAAACGGTCGAGGACGCGCGCGGCGCCCGCGGGCGAGGGCTCCACGCCCGCCGCTCGCCCGCTCCGGTCCATGACCCTTTTCGCGCGGTCCTGGATGCCTGACGATTGAGCGGTGGAGGGATCTCCGTGGCAAGCGTCAGGCGCCGACGCCGCCTTGCGCCTCCCGCGTCCCTTCCGCCTGCCGCGCGAGCGCGACGGAGGAGACGCCGAGCGCGACGCCGTACGCGACGTGGCCGACGAGGCTCGAGACCGCCGATGGGTCCACCGCGATGGACAGGCCCATCATGAGGCGCATTGCGAGGACATCCCCGACGAGCCAGAGCAGAAGGCTCCAGACGACGCCGCGCAGGAGGCCGCGCGCGTAGGAGGTTGTGGAGACCAGGGCCCCGTAAGCCGCCCCGAACAGGGCCGCGAGCAGGAGATGTAGGCTCCAGCCGACCGCGACGTGGGACGCACCCACGAGGGCGGCGATCATGGACATCATCGACATCATGTGCAGCATCATCCCGAAGACAAAGCCGCCCGCAAGGCCCGCGATGGCGCCGCGGACAAGGCGTCCGGGGTCGAGGCCGGGTTCATCCGCTTCCATGGCGTTCCACGATGGATCGCCAGGCAAGGGAAAGATCCTTGCGCCTGAACGAGGGGTCAGGCGGAGGGCTCGAGCGTGAAGGTGAAGGTCGCGCCCTCGCCGGGGCGACCTTTCGCGCGGATGTCTCCGCCATGGCGCCGGACGATGCGCGCGACGGTCGCGAGCCCGAGGCCCGTCCCGTCGTACTCCGCGCCATGGAGCCGTTCGAACGGCTTGAAGAGGCGAGCGGCCTGGGCCGGATCGAAACCCGCGCCGTTGTCGGAGACCGCGATCGCGACGCGACCGTCCGGCCATGTCGCGCGCGACACGGCGATCCTGGGATGCTCCTCCCGCCGCGTGTATTTCCAGGCGTTTCCGAGCAGATTCTCGAAGACGACCCGGACGAGGCCCGGATCCGCGTTGATGACGAGGTCAGGCTCGATCGCAACCTCGACGCGGCGCCCCGGCTCCGGGGCGCGCAGGTCCTGGACGACGGTCGACGCGAGCCGCGACACGTCGACGACGCGACGGGTCACGGTCTCGCGCGCGACGGACGCGAAGCGGAGCAGATCCTGCACGAAGGCGTTGAGACGCGCGGCCTCCTCGCGGACCCGCCGCACGTAGCCCCGACCCTCGTCGTCGAGACGGGCCCCCTGGTCCTCGAGCAGCACTTGCGTGAAGTATTCGATACCGCGCAAACGCGCCCGGATGTCGTGGGAAACGGAATAGCTGAAGGCCTCGAGCTCGCGGTGGCGCTCCTCGAGCTCGCGGTGCCGCAACTCGTGTCTCCGGGCCGTCGCGTCGATCATGGCGCCCACGAGGCGCGTGGGCGTCCCGTCGTCGCGCCGGACGACGAACGCCCGATCCACGACGTCGGCCCACGATCCGTCGGCCCGACGGAATCGGTACTCGAACTGGTGGAGGTCGGTGGACGGATCGGCGAGGGCGTGCTCGACCTCCGCGCGGATGCGCGGTAGATCCTGGGGGTGGACAAGCGCTTCCCACGCCTCGGGCGTGTCGGGGACGTGCTCGTAGCCGAAGATGCGGGCGAAGGGTTCGCCGCGCCAGATCCGGTGCCGCTCGATGTCGTAGTCCCAGAGCGTATCCGCCGCGGCTTTGCCCGCGAGCCGGAAGCGCTCCTCCGATTCGCGGAGAGAGGCCTCGGTGCGGACGCGCTCGGTGACGTCCACGGAAACCCCGATGACCCCGATGACAGCGCCGTCCTCGGAGCGCATGGGAGCGTAGCGTGTCTCGAGATGCCGGCCGCCGTATTCAGCGACCACCTCGAACTCCTCGCCCGCAAGGGCGCGGCGGAGGTTCGCGGGCGCGTTCGGATAGTCCGTGACGATGTCGTCGAAATGCTTCCCGACAAGCGCGCCCGGCTCGATCCCGGCCTTCGCGAGCGCGCTCCCCTCGGAGAGCGTCACGATCCCTTGGGCGTCCGTGGCCCAGAGGATGACCGGCGCGCTCGCGACGAGGCGACGCCATCGCAGATCGCTCTCGCGCAGCGCGCGGGCCTCCTCCATGCGTTGGGTGATGTCCGTCGCTAGGCCCACGAGAGCGACGAGGCGGCCGCCCTCGTCCGTCACCCGTCGCAGCGTGAACTGGACGCTCAGCGGTTCGTCTTCGCGGTCGAACGTCACCGTTCCCGACCAGTCCGCTTGAGCGGCGAACGTCTCGACGATGCGCGGGGCCTCGGCGAACGCCGAAGCGACATCGCGCCGACCGGGGGCGCCCGGATCCCACCGGAAGAGCGCGACCGCGGCGGGGTTCGCATACATGAGGTGGCCGTCGGGATGGACCGCGACGATGGCTTCGCCGGCCGCTTCGAGGAGACGGTCCCGCAGCCGCAAGGCGGCGTCGTCCGCGCGCCGCTCCGTGTCGTCGCGCATGGAAACCACGGCGCCCGTCACCTCGTGGTCGACGCGGATGGGGGCGGCGGTGCAGAGCACGGACCGGACGCCGCCGTCGCGACGCCGCACCAGACTGTCGATGCGCTTCACGGTTGACCCGGTCGCCAGGGCGACGAGGGACGGATAATCCGAACGCTTCACTCGCAATCCATCGCGGTCGACACGGTGCACGACGTTCGCGACGTCCTCGCCCATCGCGTCCCTTGCGGAGACGCCCAGGAGCCGTTCGGCTTCGGGATTGAGATAGGTGACGCGTCCCGTGCGGTCGATCGCGTAGATGCCCTCGCCGATGTGCTCGGCGATCGCGCGGGCGCGACGGGCGCGGTTCTGGGCCTCCGTCGCGAGCACGTTCGCGAGGAAAGCGTCCTGCGACCCGCTTGCCACGGCCAGCGCGGCGATGAGGTCCTCATCGCCCATGCTGCGGACCTCGGAAGCCGGGTCGTCGGCCTCGAGGAGGCGGACGTACGGGCGCTCGAAGCGCAGGTCACCCATGCGTGCTCGCACCTTCTGTTCCACGTAAACAAACCTATGATGCAAAAGCGCGACGCGGAGCCGGCGGACGGGCAAGCGTGACCGAAAGGCGGAAGGCCGAACGGGCGCTTCGCGTCGCCATGCGGGTGACGGTGCGCCAGCACGGCTTCGGCGACGGGCGCGAGCGCACCGTCGACCTTCCGGAGGGCGCCGACGCGGACGGCCTCCTCGTCGCGCTGGGCCACCGCCCCGAGACGGCCCTCGTGTTCCACGACGACGCTCCGCTCCCCGGGGATGCGCCGCTTGCCGAAGGCATGGTCCTGCGGGTGCTCCGCGTCGTGAGCGGGGGCTCGACGGGTTTATCAGGGGCGAGGCATTACTCGCGACCCACGCTCCCTTAGTCTAGTCCGGCCAAGGATAGCAGCCTTTCGAGCTGCCGACATGGGTTCGAATCCCGTAGGGAGCATGGAAGGGGGTAAGTCTGGGAGGGGAAGGCCGAAACCTCCCCCCTCCCGGCCTGACCCCGTCATCTCGTCCGTTCTCGTACCCATCCCCAGCCGACGGCAGCCCGGCCGCGCGCCTCGCGCAGCCGCCGCGGGGTCAGGGGAGCGCCGCGGCGGCGAAGCGAGCCCACGGGACCCGCGAACGTTTCCGTCTGCAACGCGATCGAGACAACCCCGACACCGCACTCTGAGACAACCGCCCCCGCACCCCTCTTCTACGTCGCGCGACTAGAACCGGACCCTCGCGCGCCCTCACCTCGCACGACCGGACTTCCGAGCGCCCTTACCTCGCACGCACCCACCCGCCCCCCGAACGC
>DATLGO010000040.1 GCA_035540375.1 Candidatus Thermoplasmatota archaeon | reverse complement strand
CCTCGCGTTGAACGCCCTCCTCGTCGCCCTCTTCGTTCCCGGCGAGCCGCTCCTCGCCTTCGGCCCCGTCGCGGCGTCGCGCGAAGGCCTCGCCGCGGGCGCGCTCGCGGGCCTCAGACTCCTCGCGGTCGTCATCGCCGCGCAGTTCTTCCTCGCGACCACCCCGCCGCGCGGGCTTCTCGACCTCGCGGGCCGGTGGCCGGCGCTCGCCGTCGGCCTCGGCGCGTCGCTTTCCGCGATCCCCGCGGCGGAGGACGACGCTCGTCGCCTCGCGCGCGCCGCGCGCTCTCGCGGCCTCGCGCCGGGACCGCGCACGTGGGCGCGCCTCGCGGCGCCGCTTGCGGTCGCGACGGCGCGCCGCGGCCGCGTCCTCGGCGACGCGCTCGCCGCCGCCGGCTGGGAGGGGCGGCGCGCCGTGTACGGTCGCCGGCGCTGGGGCGCGCCGGAGGCGCTCGCGGTCGCGCTCGGCGTCTCGGCGATCGCCCTCGCGGTCGCGCAGAAACTCTAAGAATCGCGACCCGCTTGGCGCCGCGTGCGCGCCGCGCGGCTCGGCCTCCTCGTCTCCTTCACCGCACTCGCGGTGCTCGGCCGTCTCGCGTTCGTGTGGGCGCCGAACGTCGCGCTCACGTACTTCGTCGTCGCGCTCGCGGGGCTAGCGTACGGGCCTTCGTTCGGCTTCACCGTCGGGCTCGCGGCGATGACGCTCTCGAACCTGCTTCTCACGGGCCTCGATCCCGTCGCGTTCGTGAACGCGCCCGCCATGGGCCTCCTCGGCCTCGCCGCGGGGTTCGCGGGCCGCCGCGTGGACCTCGCGCGCGAGCGCGCCGCGTCGCGCGTCCTCGTCGCGGGCGCCGCCGCGTTCGCGGGGGTCGCCGCCACGCTCGCCTTCAGCGTCCTCGCGGACTCGACGACCTACCTCGTCTTCTACGCGCCCGCCGGGGCGCCGCCCGGCGCGTGGGGCGCCCTCGTCGCCCTCGGCCTCGCGTTCAATGCGCTCCCCGCGGCCGTGAACGGCGTGCTCTTCGGCGCCGGCCTCCCGGCCGCGGCGGAGGCGCTCGCGCGCTCCGGCCACGCGGATTTCACGCGCGGCGCCTGACGAGACGCGCGCACGCCGCGAGGGCCGCGACGACCGCCACCATCGGCGCGCCCGGCGTCGCCGCGGGCGAGGTCGCGGCGCTTTCCGCCGCCACCGACTCGCGCGCGGGCGGCGACGCCTCGATTGCGGGTTCGACCTCGAAGGCGAGCGTGACCGGCTCTCCCGCGGCGCCGTGCGCGTCGACGGGGACGAGCGTGACGACGCCGGGCCCGACGGCAAGCCCGGCGACGTCGAGGGACCACGCCGCGCCGCCGGCCTCGAGCGCGCGTCCGGCGACGCGCGCGACGACGCGGATCGCGTCGCCGTCGGGATCCGTGGCCGTCCCGCGCGCCGCGAGCGCGGCGCCGTGGACCCCGTGACGGTCGACCGCGATCGCGGGCGGGCGGTTCTCGATGCGCGCGACGGCGCGGGCGACGAGCACGTTGCCGTCCTCGTCGCGCGCCTCGACGGTGACCACGTGGAGACCGGGCGTCGCGAAACGGTGGCGCGCCGCGGGGGCGTCGAGCCAGCCCGTCGCCGCGCCGTCGCCGAAGTCGAAGCGGTAGGCGCGCCCCCGCCCGTCGTCTTGGACCACCTGCGCCGCGAGGCGCGCGACGCGACCCTCGACGACCGGCTCGGCGAGGACGAGCGCTGGCGATGCTGCGCGCGGCGTCTCGACGAGCGCCTCGGGATCCGCGCTCGGGGCTTCCGATCCGGCGGGGGCCACCTCCACGTGGACGAGCGCCTCGACCTCCGCGCCTTCCGCGTCGCGCGCCCGGACCACGACGTCGTGCGGGCCTTCGCGGTCGATCGCGGCGCGCACGCGGGCGCCCTCGAGCGCGCGTCCGCCGAGAATCCACGTCACCGCGGGTTCCGGACCGTCGGGATCCGACGCGCGGGCCTCGAGCGCGAAAGGCTCGCCCAGAACGGCCGCGAGGCGGGTCGGCGCCGCGAGGCGCGGAGGCAGGTTCACGACCTCGACCCGGGCGGTCGCGACCGCACAAGCGCCGAAGCGGTCGCACGCCGCGGCTTCGACGACGCGTTCGCCGAGCGCTTCGAACCGGTGCGCCGGACGGGGCTCGGTCGAGACGTTTCCGTCCCCGAATCGCCACGTCCAGGCGAGCGCGTCCCCGTCGGGGTCGAGCGCCTCCGCCTGGAATCGCGCGGGGGCCACGCGATCGACCGATGCGGGCGCCACGAGGGCGAGGACGGGCGCGCGGTTCACGACCTCGACCTGCGTGGTCGCGCGCGCCGAAAGTCCGTCCTCGTCGACGACGGTGAGCGTCACGACGTACACGCCGGGCAACGTCCACGCGTGCGCCGCGACGGGGTCGGGGCCGGGCGCGCTCGCGTTCCCGTCGCCGAAATCGAAGGCGTACGTCACGATGCGGCCGTCGGGGTCGCCGCTACCGAGCGCGGAGATCGCGACGGGCGCGCCGCGGTGCGTCGTCGCGGGCGCGGCCGCGACGGTCGCGACGGGCGGCGCGGGCTCGACGTGGACCTCGACGCCGGCCTCGCCGAGGCGGCCGTCGCGCGTCGCGACCTCGACCGTCGCGCGGTATCGGCCGCGCTGCTCGTAGGCGTGCTCGACGACGAGCCCCTCGGCCGTGGCCCCGTCGCCGAACCGCCACGTCGTGTGCGCGATCGCCCCGGCGTCCGCCGGCGCCCGGGCCTCGAACCGCACGGTCTCGTGGGCGCGCGACGAGGGGGGCGAGGCGACGGCCTCGACCGCGAGGTGACGGCGCACGGGCACGTGGCTTCCCGCGAGGATGACGAGGCCCTCGACCGTCGCCCACGCGTTTCCCCGCTCGCACGCCGTCGCGGGCGGGCTCGTCGCGAGGCCCCCGTCGGCGCAGCGGCTCCGGGCGATGAAGTCGAGGGCTCCTTCGGGAAGCGCGCGGCCGGCCGCGCGGTAGGCGTTGAGCGCCCACGCGGTCGACTGCACGTTGACGGGGAGGCCCGGCTTCGCCGACCAGCCGCCCTTCGCGGCGTCGCGCTTCTGGTCGAGATACGCGAGGCCCCGGGCCACGGCGTCGTGGTCGCGCGGAAGGCCGGCTTCGACCAGCGCCGAGACCGCGGCTCCGGTGACGTCGACGTCGCCGCCCTGGAACATGACGTGGGACCACGATCCGTCGAGCGCCTGGCTCGCGAGGACGGTGTCGCGCATGCCCGCGACCATGGGGTCCCCCGGCGCGGCGCCGGCCGCGCGCAGCGCGAGGATGCCCCACACGTCGTCGTTGACGTAGGCGGGCGAGCCCATCTGGCCGCCGACGAAGTGCGCGCGCAGGCGCGCCGTGTGGTCGACGCCGCCGAAGGACGCCGGGTCTTCGCGCGCGGCGGCGATGCCGAGGATGGCCTGCTCCCAGGCGTAGGCGTTCGCGTTCTCGGCGGGGGGATTCGCGCGCAGCCACTCGACGGGCGAGCGGCCGCCTTCGCGGCGCGTCGCGTGGGGGTCGCGGCCCGCGGCGGCGAGGGCCTGCACGCCCTGGCTCGTGGGCGCGCCGTCGAGGGATCCGTCCGCGCGCACGCGGCTCTCGACGTAATCCGCGGCAGACGCGACGACGTCGGGGCTCGCGGGGGAGGCGAGGGCGGGGACCGCAAGAAGCGCGAGGACGAGGAGGGCGCGGACGCAAATCATGCGGCTCACGGGAGGGCGACAAGGTAGCCGAGCCAGGTGGTGTACTCGAATTCGTAGACGTCGCCCTCGGCGGCCGCGTAGCCGTCGATGCCCGAGGCTGCGGGTTCGCCGTTCAGGTGGATCGACCAGAAGACGAGCGTGAGCCCGGTTCCGACGCCCTTGCCGGGCGCGAAGACCGAGGGGCAGGGATCGCCGTTCGCGTCGTGGCGGCCGTCGCCGTAGCGGCCATCGAGGCTCGTCACGAAGCGGCCGTTGCCGGCGTCGCGGCACCAGGTCCAGCTTTCGAGGCAGCCCGCGGCGACCGCGGCGTCGAGGATGACGCCGCCGTCGCTTCCCTTGCGGACGACGACGTCGCATCGCGAGAAGTCGTCCGTCGCGACGTCGACGGGGGCGCTGAGCCCCGCGCGCTGGGCGAAGTGGACCGTGACGAACCGGACGGGCTCGTCCTCGGCGAGGGCGGGAACGGTCGAGAACACGACGATGAGGGCGATCGCGAGCGCGCGCATGGCAGTCTCCCGCGCCCCGAGCCCCGGCGCCCGACTTAACCGTTGTTGACGACTTTCAAGCGCGCTTGAGGGTGATCGCAATTCGGCACCGCGAGCGTCCGGTCCCGGTCCCGGTCCCGGTCCCGGACCCGACGCCCGGCACCCGGCGCCCGGCACCCGGCGCCCGGCACCCGGTCCCGACACCCGACGCCCGGCGCCCGGTCCCGGCGCCCGGTCCCGACACCCGACGCCCGGCGCCCGGTCCCGGCGCCCGGTCCCGGCACCCGGTCCCGGCGCCCGAAGCCCGCGGCCCGGTCCCGGCACCCGACGCCCGGACCCGGGCCCGGTCACGGCGCCCGAAGCCCGATGCCCGACGCCCGGCCGTCGCCCCTGCGGGAACCAAATGCTTATCGTGCGCAGGCGAGTGGGGAGCGTCATGCGCCCGGAGCTCGCCCGCGTCTTGCAGAAGCAGGGATACGGCGTGGTGGGCGAGCACACGGGCGTGAAGCTCTGCCATTGGACGAAGGAGGACCTCCGCTCCGGCCGGCACTGCTACAAGGGCGACTTCTACGGCATCGAGTCGCGGGGATGCCTGCAGATGACGCCCATCGTGGACTACTGCAACTTCACGTGCCTCTACTGCTGGCGCTCGCAGTCGTTCGACATCGACATCAACGCGTCGAAGACGACGTGGGACGACCCGCAGGCGGTGCTCGACGGCGCGCTCGCGGAGCAGCGGCGCCTCACGTCGGGCTTCAAGGGCCACCCGACGGTGGAGGAGGCGCGCTGGGCGGAGGCGCAGATGCCGAAGCACGTCGCGATCTCGCTCAACGGGGAGCCGACGTTCTACCCGCACCTCGGCGAGTTCATCCGCCTCTGCCACCGGCGCGGCATGACGACGTTCCTCGTGACGAACGGCTCGCGGCCCGACGTGCTGCGCGACCTCGACCCGCTCCCGACACAGCTCTACGTGAGCGTGGACGCGCCGAACGAGGACGTCTTCAACAAGCTCTGCGTGCCGATCGGCGCGGGCGCGTGGGACAAGCTCGAGGAGACGCTCGACATCCTGCCGTCGCTCGACTGCCGCGTCGTGAGCCGGCACACGCTCGTCAAGGGCTGGAACATGGAGAAGGAGAAGGGGCACCTCGAGCAGTACGCGAAGCTCGACCGGCGCGCCGACCCCGACTTCATCGAGTCGAAGGGCTACGTGTTCGTGGGCTACTCGCGCGAGCGCATGGACATCACGAACATGCCGACGCACGCGGACGTGCTCGACTTCTCGAACGCGCTCGCGCCCCTCGTCGGGTACGAGCCGCAGGGCGACCGCCGCGAGTCGCGCGTCGCGCTTCTCGTCAAGCCCGGCGTCGAGCGCATGCTCGACCTCGAGGCGTGGAGCGCGAAGCACCGCGTCGAGGACCACCCGCCGCTCAAGCTCGCGGACGGCCGGTTCCTGCGCGACTCCGACTGGGAAGTCGACCAGCGGCGCGCGGCCGCGGCCGGCGCCGGCGGGCACGCCTGCGCGTGCGGCCACCCGCACGACGCGCACCTCCTCCCCCCGGAGGCCTTCGAAAAGCCGAAGACGCTCAACGTGAGCTTCGGCGCGAAGCCCGCGCGCGGCGCGGGCGGCGACTGCTGCGGCGGTCCCTGAATCCGACGCATTGGCGTCACGGTTAAGGCGTCCATGGGGAACTGCTTCCCGGGGAGGCCCCATGCCCAGGAAGCTCCTTGCGTCCATCGTCGTCCTCTCGCTTCTCGTCCCGCTCGCGTCCGCGAACCACGCGCATGTGAAGTGGGAGGTCCACGAGTCGAACCCCGAAGCCCACCAGCGGACGTGCATCGCGGAGACGTGGGCCGGGACCGGGGCGGGGGCGTGCGCGCCCGTCCCGACGGGCTATACGCACCCGCTCGAGGGCGCGCACGTGCTCGACGCCTTTGCGCGCTCGGGAGCCTCGTCCCTGAACCATGAGCCGCCCCGCTACCCGACGTTCTCCACGGGGTCGCCGATCCATCGCGAGACGGACGGAACGGTCCCGGACGTGCTCTTGCCCGGCCGCGCCTGGTTCTACGCGTGGTTCGGGTTCTGGAGCGACGCGAACGGGAACGGCATCGTGGACCAGGCCGTGCGCGGCGCGAACACCTCGACGGCCCCCACGGGGCAGATACCGTTGGAGTATCCCCTCGGCTCGTGGGTCGGCTACAATCCGGGCAACGAGTTCGTCGCCTGGGATTCGACGGCCCGCCACGGCCACGCCTCGATGGGCGACCTTTACGGCTTCGTCGAGCCGGGGAGCCACCCGCCGGGCACCGAGACGCAGAAGCCCCACGCGACGCAGCCCGATTTCAAGTACATCGACCCCGGACAGGACATGGAGCGCCTCCACCACACACACACCGGGGTCGTCATCCTCGACGGCTCGCTCCTCGAGCCCTATCGGGTCGAAACCGTGAGCGACATCGTCCTCGCCCCCGACGTCGTCAACAACCGGCCCTATCGCACGACGGAGACGAGCCGCGTGGACGTGGACCGCTACGTCGCCGTGGCGCCGGGCCCCGTCACGGCCCTCTACCAGGCCACCGCCGCCCCGGTGGTGAACGAATGGAGCACGCCCGTGTGTCCGAACAACTGCGTCGTGCCGCCCTTCCCGGTCCAGGGGGCCGGCCCCGCGCTCGACCTGCTCTTCCCGGGCTATGAGCGCGAGACCGCCGAAGGCGACGGCAACACGGCTTCGGGCCGCCTCGCCGAATTCCAGGCCGACTGGGGCGCTTGGCTCGACATCCTCCCCGTCGCGGGCTTCCCGAAGACGGTGTACAACCCCGCAAAGCGCGGCTTCCCGCTCGCGGGCGGACCGAACGACGCGCTCGCCGTCCCGCCGGGGACGCTCGTCGCCATCGAGGCGTGGTCGGGCGCGTGGCGCGACCATGACGAGGACGGCGTCATCGGCGCGGGCGGGTCCGATCCCTACGAGGGCGGCAACCGCCCCGTCCCGCACCGCTACTACGAGAGCCGTGGCGAGTTCGTGCCCTGGAACACGGGGCCCGTGGCCGGTGGCGCGGGATCGATGCGGGTCACCCTCACGCCCCACGCGTCGTGGGGTCCGGCGGGCGTCTTCCTCTTCGGCGACTCCGGGCTCCCGAGCCAGGACCCGACGCGCTGCGAGACGCTGCCGCATGGGGGTCGCCGATGCGACTACCTCACGGAGAACACGTGGTTCCAGGGCTCGACGCCCATCACGCTCGTGATGACCTCCTTCGGCGCCGAAGAGGGTCACCAGATGTCGACGGACTACCTGCTCTTCCCGGCCGGCACGACCGCGGGCGGCTTCACGGTCTGCTCCGATTGGCGCGTCCTGAAGATGGAGAAGGACGGCATCGCGCTCGACGAGACCGTCCGCGACTGTGACGAGGTCGCGGCGTTCGACGCTTGACGACGGAAGGCAACCTTCATGGGGTCCGAGACCGCCTGGGGACCCGGAGGCCGTCCCATGCACCGCGTTCTCGCCGTCACCCTTGTCCTTCTTTCCCCCCTCGCGCTCGCCGCGCACACGGACATGACGTACGAGGACCTCGACGACGCCCGCGTCGGCATCCTGGAGAAGACGTGCATCCTCGAGGCGCGCGGGTTCGGACGGCAGGATTGCCCGCGCGAACCGACCGGGCAGACGCCGGCCGAGGGCGTCCGCATCCTGGACAGCATCTTCACGCCGACCGGCTTCCCGTCGGGCGATTTCACCGGGAACGGTCACCCGTCCCCGATCATCCTCGACGAGCGCAACCTCAACCCCGCGAACCCGGACCCGCAGTCCGCCGTGCTGCAGAACACGAACGGGGCCGCGACCCGATACCGCAGCTACACCTCCCCCTCGCGCGAGACCGGAGGCGACATTCCCGACATGATCCTGCCGGGCGTCCAGTCCTTCATCGCGTGGTACGGCGTGTGGGAGGACCGCAACGGCAACGGGCACATCGACCTCGATGTCGTCGTGAAGACCACGTCGGGCAGTTTCGACCATTACGGCCCAACGAACGAGTTCGTGAAGGTCGGCGGCGATCTCTACGCCTTCATTGACCCCGGGAGCCACCCCACGAGCCAGGTGGAGAGCCGACCCGGCGTCTCCGACCCGGACTTCAAGTACAATTCCGCCGGCGACTCGCGCTCGCAACTGTGGTCGACGAACGGCAACGTCGCGTTCATCGACGGCTCGCTCCTCGAACCCTACACGATGGAGTCCGTCTCGGACCCGATCCTCGTTCCGGACGACAACACGAACCGCCCGTACACAGCGAAGCCCACGAGCCGCATCGACATCGATCACTACATCTCGCCGCTTCCGGGCTTCGCAACCACGCTCTACCAGGCCACGGCCGCGACGACCGTGCGCGAAGTGAGCAGCCCCTCCGCCGGGAGCTGCCCCAACAACTGCGTCTTCCCCCCGTTCCCCGTCGCGCCGCCGGGCGACGTCCTCGAGGACGTGTACGCTCCGTACGAATACGAGCTGGGCGAAGGCCCGAACGCGTGGGCGTCGGGCCGCCTCGCCGATTTCGTCGCGGACTACCGGGCCTGGGTCGACGCCCTCCCCGGCATCACGCATCCCAACTTCGGCGTCAATCCCCTGAAGAAGAACTACCCCATGCCGGCCGTCGGGGAATCGGGCGGCATGGGAATGCCCCCCGGATGGTTCCACCTCGAGGGCCGAAGCGGCGTCTGGAAGGACCGCAACGGCGACGGGTGGGTCGGCATCGTCGACAACACGAATCCCTACCAGGGCGGCAACCAACCCCAGCCCAACAACTACGGCGACAGCCGTGGCGAGTACATCGCGAAGCAGGCGCGAGGCAACGCGCAAAACCCGATGCGGATCCTCCTCATCCCCGAAACCGACTGGGGCGAGGGCGTGCACGTTTTCAGCAGCAGCGGGCTCCCCCAGAACAATTGCTCGCCGGCGCCGTGCGCGAACTACGACCTGGGCCTCCGGACCGGCAGCGACCCCATCTCGCTCGGCATCTCCACGAGCTCGGAGGGCTACTTCGGCGGCAACGCCCTCGTGTTTTTCCCGCGAGGGAACGTCATGGGCGGGTTCTGGGCCTGCATCGAGAACGCGGGTCTCTCGTACCAGTCCGCGGGCGCCGACGTCACGGAATTCGTGAGCGACTGCGACTACATCGAGCGGTACGCGCCCTGACAATCCGTGGCAAAGTTTGAAAGGGTCTCCGACCTCCTCCACCCTCGGGAGGCTCCACGTTGAAGACCCTGCTTTCGATCGCCACCGCTCTCGCCCTCATTTCGCCCCTCGCGGCGGGCGGGCACGGCCAGGTCGTCTACGAGCGCGACGAAAGCAACCCCGCTCCGATCCAGCGCACGTGCGTCGACGAGGCGCTCTCGGGAGTCATCCTGAACTGTTTCGTAGACGTCACCGCCCCCAACGTCGTCTACCCGCCGCACGGCATCCGGATCCTCGATTCGTTCATCCTGTCCCCCGCCCCCTCGCCCTCCTACGGGGA
>DATLGO010000039.1 GCA_035540375.1 Candidatus Thermoplasmatota archaeon | reverse complement strand
CGCGCTGAACTGGCGGTGAACGCTGCCTGGGACAGCGCTGGGCCGACCACGTACGGGAACTCTTAAAAGGAGCGTCGGGAGCTTCCCCCATGGAGAGGCTCTTGCACCCCAGGCTCCGATCGGCGTTCGTCTTCGCCGCGACGGCCCTCGCTGCGTATCTTGTGGCCGGCTGCACCACGGGATCGGGCGATTTCTACGCCGCGACGGAAGCGTCGGAGCCCGGCCGAACGGGTCTCGAAAACCAGGGTCAACGCAACTGCATGGTCGAGGCCCTAGCCCAGCAGGAGACTTCAGACTGCCCGGGCGTCGCGACGGGCGCCCCCCATCCCGCGCGCGGCATCCTCGTGCTCGACGACTTCTACATCCAACCCGGCGGACCCGCCTCCCCCTCGAGCCTCTCGGAGGGCGCGCTCGTCGAAGGATACCGATGCTGGTCCAACCAGCCGACCTCGTGCTCGGGTCCGACGAACAACCTCATTTCGGGCATGAACACGGCCCGCGCCTCGCGCGGCCTCCTCCCGGACATCATCCTTCCCGGCGCCGGCCGCTTCATGGCCGCCTACGGGTGGTTCAACAACACGAACGGCGACGAGAGCGTCCGCGTCGACGACACCGGCCGCACGCCCTCCGGCGCGGTCACGGCGGGGCCCGCGAACGAGTTCGTGCGCAAACCCGACGGCAACCTCGTTTCGTACGTCGAGCCCGGATCCCGGCCGAGCTGGGACAACCTGATGCGGCCCGGCGACATCGAGCCCGACATCACCTACGTGATGCAGGATTTCGCGACGATGCGGACGGCCTACCTGTACGAACAGAAAAGCGCGGGGACGTACGCCGGCCAGCCCGCGGCGGCCACGATCTGGTTCGACGGCTCCCTTCTCCGGACCCTCACCGTCACCACGGTCACGGATCCCCTCTTCACGCCCGCGCCCAACGGACGCCCGTACACGACGACGGCCTCGTCGCTCGTCGACATCGACGTGTACGGCGCCCTTGCGCCCGGTCCCGTCAGCGCCCTCTTCGCAAGCGTCGCGGGGCCCGCGATGGATCGCTATGCGAGCCCCAGCTGGGGCCTCTGCCCGAACGCGTGCGTCCCCGGCCCCGTGCCGCTCGGCGGCACGCCGGCAAGCGGCCCCGGCGGTCTCGCGCAGGGCCTCGTGTGGGCCCCGAACCTGCCTGAAACCCGCCTCGGGAGCGGCAACTCGGCCGAAGGCCGTCTCCAGGACTTCCAGGAAGGCTACCGCGGCTGGGTCGACGTCATCCCCGCAATGCGCGCGACGTACGCCGGGTGGTTCATTCCCGTGGCCTGGACGCCCACGCTGCCGGTACCGCTCAGCCGATCCGGCGCCGGCGAGCCCGAGCCCACCCTTCCGCCGGGGACCTTCTTCGCGCCCGAAGCCTGGGTCGGCGTGTGGAACGACCGCTCTCAGGACGGCCGCATCGGCCTCGTCGACGCGAGCGATCCCTACGAGGGAGGGTCCCGTCCGAACCCCGACAACTACTACGATTCGCGCGGCGAGTTCTTCGGCGTCGAGCCCAAGCTTCCCGAAGGCCGCGCCTACGTGACGCTCACGTTCACGCCCGATACCGACTGGGGTCCCGGCGGCGTCTACCATTACTACTCGAGCATGCCGAACGACCCCTTCGCCGAGTCGCCCAGCGACTGCATGGTGAATGGCGCCGTGTTCTGCTTCGGCGTCACCTCCGGTAGCACGAAGTCGTTCGAGCTCGTCCTCACCGGCGTCTCTCCTTCGGGCGGCGGCGGATGGTTCGTTTCGACCATGCCGAACCCGAAGGGTCACTACAGTCCGCTCACGAGCGTCGTTTTCCCGGCCGGGTCGCCCGGCTTTACCGTGTGCACGGACGTGCTGGTCACGGAGTGGGCCGAGGGCGGCAGCCTCGTGCGCGACGCGGTGCGCGACTGCGACCACTACGCCCCGTGGTTGCCGGCGTGAGCCGTCACAACCCGACCAGGTGGGGGAATCCTTAAAATCCGCCTCGGGAACTCGGGGGCGAGACCCCCATGCATCCCAGGCTCCGCTTCGCGCTCGTGTTCGTCTCGACGGCGGTCGCCGCCTACCTCGTGGCGGGGTGCACGAGCGAGTCGGACTTCTACGCGCGGGCGGACGTGGACGAGAGCGGGCGCAGCGCGCTCGCGGCCCTCGGCCAGTTCAACTGCATGGAGGCCGGCCTCCTCGCTGCCGGGACGCCGGAATGCCCCCGCGTCCCGACGGGGGCGAAGCGACCCGTCGAAGGCATCCTGGTCCTGGACAACTTCTACGTCCAGATCATGGGACCCTCCGGCGTCGACACGAGCCTCCAGTATGCGACCGATCCCGCGACCGCGATCCGCTGCGCGGAGCTCCGCGCGACGGGTCAGGGGCAGGCGCTCTCGGGCTGCTCCGGTCCATACACTTCGCTCATCGCCGGATCGAACTCCGCGCGCGCCTCGCGCGGCGCGCTCCCCGACATGATCCTTCCCGGCGTCGGACAGTTCCACTCGGCCTACGGGTGGTGGGACAATCTCGACGGCGACGATTTCATCACCGTGGACGACACGGGGCTCGAGGGGGCCCGGGTCGTGCCCGGCCCGAAGAATGAATGGATCCTGAAGCCCGGCGCGACGATGGTCTCGTACGTGACGCCCGGCACGCACCCGACCTACGACAATCCGCGCCGCCCCGCCGCGACCGAGCCCGACGTCCACTACGCGCCGCTCACGACGTACCATGCGAGCACGGCCGTCGTCTACCAGCAGAAGAACGCGGGCGGCGACGGGGACCGCCTCACGGGCATCGTGTGGATCGACGGCTCCCTCCTGCGCTCCATCCGCGTGTTCACCGTCACCGACCCCATCTTCGCGGCGTCGCCCGACGGTCTCCCGTTCACGCCCCGGACCACGTCCCTCGTGGACATCGACGATTACAGCGCCGTCGCGCCCGGTCCCGTGACGACCCTTTACAGCGCGCTCTTCGGTCCCTTCATGGACGAGTTCGCAAGCCCCAGCTTCGGGACTTGCCCGAACGCCTGCATCCCGGGTCCCGTTCCGACGGGCGGCACGGCGCTTGCGGAGGTCGGCGCGCTCCAAGGCTTCGCGTTCGGCCGCCACGAGAGCGAGACGCATCCGGCGAGTCTCGGCACGGCCGCCGGTCGCCAGACCGATTTCGAGGACCAGTTCCACGGTTGGATCGACGTCATCCAGATGACGCGCACGACGGTCTCCTACCAGAACCTCGGCGCCTGGGGTTGGTCCATGCAGCAGCCGCTCGGCGCCGACCCCGAAGGCCGGCCCACGATCCCGCCCGGCGGGTCCATCTCGCCCGAGGCGTGGATCGGCATCTTCCGGGACCTCTCGCGCGACGGGCGCGTCGGACGCGTGGCGAACCCCGCGGACCCCTACGAAGGCGGTTCGCGACCGATGCCGGACGACTACTACCGGTCCGAGGGCGAGTTCTACGGACTCGAGCCCAAGCTGAACAAGGACAACGTGCTCATCCTCACGTTCACGCCCGACACCGACTGGGGTCCGGTCGGCGTGTACTCGTTCTATCCGGACCGCATGGGCGATCCCATCCCGCCCACGACCGCGGGCTGCCTTCCGGGCACGGCGAGCATCTGTCTCCAGGTGAACGGGGGGAGCGCGCAACCGTTCACGACTTTCCTGCGTCCCGCGGGACAGTACTCGGCCCACCCTGGCGCCTCCTCGACGCCAGCGATCGAGAGCCCGTTCGGCCACTACGGGACGCACCAGGCGATCTGGTTCCCGACCGGTTCGCCGGGCTTCACCGTGTGCACGATGGACGTCCCGCTCACCTACGCAATCGGCGAGGTGGCCGTCACCGAGACCGTCCGCGATTGCGACTACGTCGCGCCATGGGTGAGCGCATGATCGCCGCCGAACGGTCGGGGATATGGTTAAAAGCCGGCCCGTCGCCTGCCCGCTCGGAGACCCCCATGCATCCCAGGCTCCGCTTCGCGCTCGTGTTCGTCTCGACGGCGGTCGCCGCCTACCTCGTGGCGGGGTGCACCGGCGAGGCCGACTTCTACGCCGCCACGGAGGTCGACGAGCCCGGCCGGATCGATCTCGATAACCGCGGCCAGACGAACTGCTTCGCGGAGGCCTTCGGCTCGATGCCGACGGCGGCGTGCCCCCTCGAGGACACGGGGAAGCCCGTGCCCACGCAGGGCGTCCGCGTCCTCGACGACTTCTACATCCAGCCGCTCGGCCCGAGCGGTCTCGACTCGCTCGCCTACTATGCGGACAATCCGGACAAAGGGATCGCGTGCGCGGTGGACGTCCAGCGCCTGCGCTGCACGGGCCCGACCACGACGCTCCTGTCCGGGTCGAACACGGCGCGCGCAAGCCGCGGCCTCCTGCCGGACGTCATCCTGCCCGGCGCGGGGCAGTTCCACGCCGCCTACGGCTGGTGGAACAACGTGGACAACGACGCGTACATCCACGTCGACGACACGGGCCTCGGCAAGAACAACGCCGTCACGACCGGACCGAACAACGAATGGGTCCTCAAGCCCGCGGCCACCGTCGTCTCCTACATCGAGCCCGGCACGCACCCGAGCTACGACGGCATGGCGCGACCCTCGACGCTCGAGCCGGACATCCATTACGCCCCGCTCGCGACCACGCAGGCCTCGACGCCGGTCGTCTACCAGCAGAAGGACGGAGACGGCGACGCGTCGAACACGGCCGCGATCCTCTGGCTCGACGGGTCCGTCCTCCGCACGATCACCGTGACGACCGTCGCGGAAGCCCACTTCGCGCCGTCCCCCGACGGCACGCTCCCCTTCACGCGGACGGCGCAGTCGCGCGTCGACGTGGACCGCTACCTCGGCCTTGCGCCCGGTCCGATCTCGGAGGCCTACGGCGCCCTTGCCGGTCCGATGATGGACGAAGTGGCGAGTCCCTCGTACGGATCCTGCCCGAACGCGTGCGCGCCGGGGCCCGTCGCGGTCGGCGGGACCGCGCTCGCGCCGCTTCTCGGCCCCGCGCAGGGATCCGTCTATGCGCGTCACCTCCCCGAGACGCGGGAGGGAAGCGGCAACACGGCGGCGGGTCGGCAGACGGAGTACGAGGAGGACTACCGCGCGTTCCTCGACGTCATCCCGGCCACGCGCCTCGTGGTGGGACCGTCGTTCGTGGCGCTCGCCTGGTCGCCGCTCATGCAGGTCCCGCTCAGCGCGAAGCCCGGAAGCGACGATCCCACGATCCCGCCCGGCGGCTTCTTCGCGCCCTATGCCTGGATCGGAATCTGGAAGGACCACTCGGGCGACGGTTTCGTGGGTCGTGTGAAGGACCCGTCCGATCCCTACGAGGGCGGGTCGCGGCCCCAGCCGAACGACTTCCTGCAATCGCGGGGAGAGTTCTACCCCGTCGACCCCAAGCTCAAGGACGCCGAGCTCCACGTCACCCTCACGCCGGACACCGACTGGGGGCCCGTGGGCGTCTACTATCTGACCGGCGCCACGCCCGGCGACGCGACGGCGAGGACGGCGGCAGACTGCGGCTATCCGTCCCAGGCGTACTCGGCGCGCCTCGTGTTCTGCCCCACCGTGAGCGCCGGAAGCACGAAGCCGATCCTCCTCGTGCTCGACAACAACCTCGCACAGGCTTCCCCCTCGGCCGGCGCCGCGTGGATCGTGCCCGTCATGCCGACTCCCGAAGGGCACTACGGCATGTGGCAACCGATCTGGTTCCCGACCGGATCGCCGGGCTTCACGATGTGCACCGTCGAGGTGCGGGTGAAGTACACGATCGGCGGCGAGGCCCGCGAGGAGACCGTGCGCGACTGCGACTACATCGCGCCCTATGCCGAGGCGTGACGGCGAAGAAGCGGGCCAACGGTTAAGACCCGGACGACAAGCTAAGGAAGCGGAGAGGCTCATGGACCCACGTCGTCGCTTCGCGCTCGTCTTCGCGGCGACCGCCCTCGCAGCGTACGTCCTTGCCGGTTGCACCGGCGAGTCGGAGTTCTACGCGCGCGCCGACGCCGACGAGGCGAATCGCCTCGCCCTCGACCACGAGGGCCAATCGAACTGCGTCGCCGAGGCCCTCCGGGCCGCGCCCACCGACGCGTGCCCGCTCGAGCCGACCGGCGAGGCCCACCCGAGTGCGGGCATCCTCGTCCTCGACGACTTCTACGTCCAGCACTTCGCCGCGAACGGCGTCGACTCGACGCTCTACTACGCGGAAAACCCGAACGCGGCGGTCGCCTGCGCGGCGGACCCGCGCATTCTCATCTGCGCGGGGCCCCTCCAGAGCTGGTTCGCGGGAGCGAACACCGCACGCTCGTCGAACGGCGAGCTGCCCGACATCATCCTGCCCGGCGCGGGCCGCTTCGTCGCCGCCTTCGGCTGGTGGAACAACGCCGATCTCGACGACTTCATCCACGTCGACGACACCGCGACCGACGAGGAATACTACGTGCGACCCGGTCCGAACAACGAGTTCGTTCCCAAGGACGGATCGCGCCTCGTCTCCTACGTCGAGCCCGGCACGCATCCGAGCTACGACGGCATGATGCGGCCGGGCCCCGACGAGCCCGACATCCGATACGTTCTGAGCAACGCGCTCCTCGCTTCGAGCCCGGTCCTCTACACGCAGACGGACGGCGAGGACGACATCAGCCTCACGACGGCCGTCATCTGGGTGGACGGCTCGCTCCTCCGCACCTACCGCGTGACGACGGTCTCCGACGCCATCCTCGCGCCCTCGTCCGATGGACGCTTCCCGTTCTCGCCCTCGACACGCTCCCGCATCGACATCGACGTCTACGGCGCGATCGCGCCGGGGCCCGTCGCGGCCCTCTACGAAACGAACGCGGGGCCCGTGATGAACGAGTATGCGAGCCCCTCGTGGGGATTGTGCCCGAACGCTTGCATCCCCGGCCCTGTCGCGGCGGGCGGCACGCCGCTCGACACGGTCCTCGGCCCGACGCAGGGCGCGCTCTTCGCGCGCCACATTCCCGAGACGGAGCCCGGAAGCCTCAACACGGCCGAGGGCCGCCTCGCCGATTTCCAGGCGCGCCACCGCGCATGGATCGACCTCCTGCCGATGACGCGGCTCCACGCGGGCTACGGCTTCGTCCCCCTCGCCTGGACGCCGTCGATGCAGATGCCGCTCGGCGCCGACCCCGACGGCCGTCCGACGATTCCCCCGAACGGGTACTTCGCGCCCGAAGCGTGGCTGGGGCTGTGGCGCGACTTCACCCTCGACGGCTTCGTCGGCCCCGTCGCGAACCGCACCGATCCCTACGAAGGCGGCTCGCGTCCGCACCCGTTCGACTATTACCGCTCCAACGGCGAGTTCCTGCCGCTCGTGCCCCCCCTTCACGAGGAGTACCTGAACGTGACGCTGACCCCGCACGACACGTGGGGGCCCGTCGGCGTGTACTACCTGCCCTCAGGCGAGTGGCCGGGCGACGCGACCGCGCAGTCGCCTGAAGATTGCGGTTACCCGCCCGACTATGGCGGCATCATCCGCCTCGTCATCTGTCCCACGGTCAGCGCCGACAGCGCGAAGCCCATCCACATCCGTCTCGGCCGCAGCGCGCGCGAATCGGCATCGGCCGGCGCGGGATGGATCCTGCCCGCGATGAACAATCCGGATGGCCACCTGAGCCTGTTCTACCCGCTCTGGTTCCCGACGGGGTCGCCCGGCTTCACGATGTGCTCCGAGCCCCTCGTCCTCGAATACGAGCACACCGGCGAGACGCACGCCGAGACGGTCCAGGACTGCGACGTGATCGCGCCGTGGCGGGAACCGTGACGGAGCCCGCGCCTCGGCCGCCGCCCGGCCCGCCGCGAGCGGTCGCGCGGACCCTCGTCGCGCTCGCCCGCGATCGGCTCGGGACGCTCGAGCGCCTCAAGCGCGAGCACGGGGACGTCGTCGCGTTCGACCTCCTCAAGACGCGCGTCGTTCTCGTGTCGCACCCGGACGACGTGCGCGACGTGCTCGCGACGCACGCGACCCGCTACGCGAAAAGCGGGTCCATCGCGGCCGCGGGCAAGGTGCTCGGCGAAGGCCTCGTCACGAGCGAGGGCGCGAAGCACCGCCGCCACAAGCGGATGATCGCGCCCGTGTTCAACCACGCGCGCGTCGCGGATCTCGTCCCGTTCCTCGCCCAGGAGGCGGGGGCCGCGCGCGACGGGCGCTTCGCGGACGGGACCGTCGTGGACGTCGACCGCGAGATGACGCGCCTCGCGCTGAGGAGCGTCGCGCGCACGCTGTTCGGCCTCGAGATGGACGAGGGCGACGCGGCGGAGATCCTCGAAGCCCTGAACCGCGTCGTCGAGGTCTTCGAGTTCGCGTTCCTCCCGTTCCCCGACGTCGTCGAATGGATTCCGTTCCCGCCCATCGTGCGGTTCCGCCTCGCGCGACGCCGGCTCGATCGCGCGGTCCGATCCATGGTGGCGGCGCGCCGCGCCGCGCTCGCCGCGGGCCGATCGCCGTCGGACCTCCTCGATCTCCTCCTCACCGCGACCGACGAAGCGGGGGGACCCGGCTTCGACGACACGGAGGTGCGCGACGAGGTCGTGACGCTCCTGCTCGCGGGCGCCGAGACGACGGCCCGCGCCCTCGCGTGGACGTGGTGGCAGCTCGCCGCGAACGCGGAAGCGGAATCGCGCCTCCACGCCGAGGTGGACGCGCTCGGCGGCCGCGCGCCCACGGCCGCGGAGACGCGCGCGCTCCCGTGGACGCGGGCCGTTCTCTCCGAGTCCATGCGCCTCATGCCGCCCGTCTGGATCCTCGGGCGCGAAGCCCTCGAGGACCACGCGATCGGCGGCTACGCCGTCCCCCGCGGAGCGACGGTCGCGGTGAGCCAGTGGCTCGTGCACCGCGACCCGCGATGGTGGGGCGACGACGCCCTCGCGTTCGACCCCGCGCGCTTCCTCGCGCCCGCGCCCGAGCGCCCGCGCTTCGCGTACTTCCCGTTCGGCGGCGGTCCGCGCGTGTGCGTCGGCGAAGGCTACGCGTGGACGGCCGGCGTCGTCGCGCTCGCCACGCTCGCCCAGCGCCTGCGCTTCGAGCGCCCCGCGGACGCGGCCGCGCCCCGGCTCAAGCCGGGCGTCTCGCTGAGGCCCAAGGGCGGGCTCCCGATGCGGGTGGCGGCGCGGTCCATCGATTGATCCGGAACCGATATTCCCCGGAAACGGGGTTCCGGGGCGATGCGTCTTCCCGTGATGGTGCTCGTGAGCCTCGCCGTGATCCTGCCCGTCGCCTACGCCCAACCGAGCCCGCCCCCGATCCGCGTCGAGCCGGGCGACTCGGGCATGTCGGTCGTGAGCGACTCCTACGCGTTCGGGTTCAGCCAAAGCCCCCTGCGTCTCCACCAGGTCGCCTTCGCCGGCACGCCGCTCTTCGCGAGCGTCGCGTATCCGAGCGACGCCGCCGGCTACCACGTGGCCGGGGCCTCCTTCCGCATCCTGCCCCCCTCGCCCATCCGCGCGCCGCTCCTCCACTTCACGGACTCCGCCGTGGGCGAGATGAAGATCGGGCTTCCGCCCAACCCGATCCAGCCCGGACCCGTCGAGGTCGTCCTCGACGATAGCGCCGCGCTCGCGGCGGACGGAGACGCCTTCGTGCTCTCGGCCGGACCGCACGCCTTCGCCGTGCGCTTCACGGCGCCCCCCGTCATCGACGGGAACGTCCTCACGTTCGCGGGGACGATGCACCTCGTCGCCCGCTGACGGCGCGGACGCGGGGCCGGGCTGCGCGGGCGTGCGGCGAGGCGCGCTCGCGCGCGCGTCGCGGTCTCGCAGCGATGGCCTCGCCTCGAAGGCGGCCGATCGTGACGGCCCCGGCGCGAAGCGCGGGCCGCGGCGATCCGCGACGCATCGACGCGCCGATGCCGCGACGACGCGCCCGCGAACAACGGGGGCCGCGCGGCCCCCGGAACCTTGAAGTGGGGGAAGCGGTATCCGAGCGCACGACCCGGCCGGGGGTCTTCCCGACGCTCCCGTAGTGTAGTCCGGCCAAACATGAAGCCCTCTCGAGGCTTCGCCTGGGGTTCAAATCCCCACGGGAGCACTTCTCAAGCGTCCGAGCCAGGCGAGGCCATGCCGGTCGGTGCCCTCGCCGTTTTCATGCGCGCCTTACGCCGCCGGGCATCAGTACGCCGCGGGCACGCGCCGGGCCGTCGTGTCGATGACGCCGAGCTGGTTGCGCATCTGCATGATCTTCGGGATGGAGCCCTTGAACTTCATCTTCCCCGTCATCACGAGCTTCTCGAGCGGCGCCTCGCCCTGGTGGTTCCTCACCCACGTCGCGTAGTCGCCGATGAAGGCGAACTCCGCGCTCGTCTCGGGCGTCGCCTCCGTGATCGCGGCCTTCCCGTGGTCGACCGCGAGGAGGAACGCCGCGCCCTTCTCGCCCTTGTCCCTCGCGACCATGAGCAGGTTCGCCTTCAGGTTCGCAGTCTTCGCCTGGAACTCCGCGTCCGCGTTCAGCGTCGTCGCGAGCGCGTCGAAGTACGCCTTCGTGAAGTAGGGCGTGGCCATGGCCGACGCATCGCGGCCGGACCGTTTCAGCCTTCCCTGCGGACCGGGGTGAAATCCCGTCAAACGCCGGGGCGTCCTTTGTGCGACCCGGGGCGTCTCCGGGGGAAACCCCGCGAATCGCGGGGTTTCGCGCGTGTTCGCCCCGTAAAACCCTGCCGATCGCGAGCAAAGCGGCAGCGTGATGGCGAACCCCTCCGTAAGACGTCCCGGGATGCCTATGCCTTACACCCACGCCGGATGGACGCTCCACCAGAGGGACGTCGTCCTGAAGAACGGGAACGGAACGCAGCGGATCTACTTCTTCGCGAAGGGCCAGCCGAAGAGCGGCAACCCCACGTCGCTCCCGCGCGGCTACCGCGTCGAGATCAGCGCGAAGACCGGGATGCCGTACGTCAAGAAGGACCCGAACGCCGCGGCCTCCCCGCAGCGCTTCGACTGGCTGCGCCGGATGTTCAACTAGCGGCGCCTACGGGCTCCGCTCGCTTCGCTCGCTGCGCCCTTCGGCGCCGAGCGCACTCCGTCGCACGGAAAACCCCCCGCTCGCGCTTCGCGCTCGCTACGGGTTTCCGTGCGACTTCGTGCGCCAGGGGGCCGCTTCGCGCCCCCTTGGCCCCGCTTCCTCCGCTTCCACGCGGCCGTTTCTCGCCGATCCGGAACATTGCCCGTGACGGGGCCGCGCGCTCCGCCGCCCCGGACCCCGCGCCCCGTCCGGTGAGGCATCCGGCGTCCGTTCAAAGTCCCCCGGGTGGGTGACCGAGTCTTGATAAGGGCGCAACCCTGTGTCACCCAGGGAGGTTGACCCAGAATGACCCCTCGAACACTCGTGATCCTCGTGACCAGCGCGCTCCTTGCCGGAGCGTTCGCGGGCACGGCGATCGCCTACGGAACGGACGCCGACTGCCGCCGTGGACAGTATGAGGAATACGTCGACGAGTACGGCAACACGCGCAAGGACGACCGCATCCACGACGCCCCCACCTACCAGAACACGCCGGTGACCGGCCGCGAAACCGGCGCCCGCGCCTGCGAAGGCGAGCACTGGGACGGCCAGGATTACACGGGCAACGAATGCACGCCCGACAACGCCCGCCCCCTCGCTTCGGGCGGGGACGTCACCTCGTTCGCCATCAGCTCGCGGTACGGGTGCCACCCGCACACGCCCTTCGACGGCGAGCGCGGGGCGGGCAAGCTCCTGACGCAGGGCGCGGCGAGCGAAGCCGTGCACGTCCGCGCGACGGGCAAGGGCAGCACGGTGGGCTGTCTCAACCACGGCGCGGTCTTCCTCGGCGTGAGCATCTTCGGCGTCGGCGAGGTCGCGGTCTTCGGCAACGGCGACCAGGCGGTCGTCCCGGGCCACCCGAACTGCGGCTCGGCGAACGCCCAGGGCGGCGGCCAGGGCACGGCGAGCGTGTACCTGCGCGACAACTCGGACCAGATCTTCAAGGACCTCACGACGCCGGCCGTCGCCGGCGTGGGGCCCATCAACGTCGACGACGAGATGGACAACCGGGTCTTCCGCAAGGAAGTCTGCGGCAACTGGCTCGCGGGCGCCGTCCACACCGCGGGCATCACCACGGGTCAGGGCGTCGGCGAGACGAACGACCCGACGAACTCGTGCGAGCCGAACCCGGACTCGAGGAACGACTGCACCTACCAGTCCTACGTGAAGGGGCAGTGCTTCCGCGACAACACGGCCGCGTCCGTGATGGTCCTCGCCTGAAGCCGGGACCGGGCCCCGCAAGGGGCCCTCTCTTCTCTTTCATCCCCGCTTGCGTGAGCCGGGGCTCCGGTCAACCGCCGCCTTCCGGCGGGTGCACGTCGGCGAAGTCGTTCCAGCTCAGCGCGACGGCCTCGCGGACGTGCGCGGGCGAGGAGTAGACCTCGGGATTCAGGTTTTCGAGAAGCGACGCGAGCGTGAGCGTCACGCCGCGGCCCACCACGACCTCCACCGCGCCCGCCGAGGCGAGGATGGCCTCCTTGGTCGCGGGGAACGCGAGGCCGTCGAGCCCCTCGAGCGCGGCCGCAAGCGCCGCGAGACCGCGTCCGCGGTCCAGGCTCGTCGTCCGTCCGGCCTCCGCGCTTGCGCCGGGGTCCCTCACCGCCCGGCCTCGCGGGCCGTGGGGATTGGGGCTTGTGGTTCGTTCCTCGACGCCGCGTCGAGCCTCAGCGCGGCGTTGATGAGTCCGATGTGCGGAAAGGCCTGCGGAAAGTTGCCGAGAAGCTCACCCGTGAGCGGATCGACCTCCTCCGCGAAGAGCCCGAGCGGGTTCGCGCGGGCGAGGATCCCGTCGAAGATGCGGCGGGCCTCGTCGACCCGGCCGAGGAGCGCGAGGTTCTCCACAAGCCAGAACGTGCAGTACGCGAAGGTCGCCTCGCGGCCGGGCAGGCCGTCGTCCGTGTCCTCGATGTAGCGGTACACGAGACCGTTCACCGTGAGGGTCTCGAGCACGCGGTCGATCGTGGAGGCCATGCGGGGGTCGCGCGCGTCAATGAAGCCGATGAGCGGCAGGAGGAGATTCGAGGCGTCGAGCACCGGCGCCTCGTACGCCTGCGAGAAGGCGCGAAGCTTCTCGTCGTAGCCGCGCTCGAGCGCCTCGGCGCGGCACGCCGCCGCTTCCCGCTCCCATCGCGCGACGTCCCCGTCGAGCCCCTCCTCGCGCGCGGCCTTCACGGCGCGGTCGAGGGCGGCCCACGCCATCGCCTTCGAGAGGACGAAATGCTTGGGCGCGCTGCGCATCTCCCAGATGCCCGAATCGGGCTCGCGCCAATGGTCCGCGACCCAATCGGCAAGACGCCGGAACACGGGCCAATGCTGCTCCTCGGTGGTGTTGCCGAGCCGCCGCAGCGCGTGCGCGCCGATGAAGAGCTCTCCGTACATGTCGAGCTGATGCTGCTCGGCCGCGGCGTTTCCGATGCGCACGGGCGCGCTGCGCCGCCAACCTTCGAGGTGCGGCAGGATCCGCTCCGGGACCTCGGTTTCGCCGCGGATGCCGTAGAGCACGCGCAGCTCCCCGTTCGTCGCCTCGAGGACGCGCACGAGCCATCGCACGTATTGACCCGCCTCGTCTGCGTGTCCCGTCGCGTGGAGCGCGTGCACGCCGAGCGTCGCGTCGCGCACCCACGCGAAGCGGTAATCCCAGTTGCGCACGCCCCCCACCCGTTCCGGGATGGACGTCGTGCCCGCCGCGACCATCGCGCCGGTCGGCTCGTACGTGAGCATCTTGAGAACGAGCGCGCTGCGTTCGACCTCGCGCTCGTAGGGGCCGCGGTAGCGTCGCCGCGAGGACCAGCTCTGCCATCGCTCGACGGTATCGTCGCGCATGCGCCGGGCCTCGTCGAGCGTGAGCGGTCCGCGTCCCGCGCGCCGTTCGAACGCGTGGAAGCGGACCTCGAAGGCCGCCGCCTCGCCCTCGACGAGCCGGATCCGCATCGTGGCGTCCGTTCCCTCGCGAACAAGGCGATGCGTGGAGCGGAGCGCGACCGTGCAGCCCTGCGCCATGGCGACCGCGCCCTCGTCGTTCACGGCCATGCGCGGAACGACCTCCGCGTAGAAGGGGCGCGGCGCGTAGACGACCTCGAGATCGACCTCGCCCTGCGTCACCTCCGCGATGCGCACGAGCCGGGACGGGCCGCGGAACGGCATGAGGTCTGTGACCTCGAGCGCGCCCTTGCCGCTGCGGAACGTCGTCGAAAGGACATTCGTTCCAGGCACGTACTTCACGACGGAGTGGAACGGCCCTTGCGGTCCGACGCGGAAGCGCCCGCCCCGGTGACGGTCGAGGATCGCGGCGAAGATGGCGGGCGAGTCGAAGCGTGGCGCGCACCACCAGTCGATCGACCCGTCGGCGCCGACGAGGGCGAGGCTCCGGCAGTCCCCGATGGCGCCGTATTCGCTCAAGGACTTGTAATGGTCAAGTGCGGCGACGGCGCGTTTCTCCAAGCTTGGGAACCTCGTGTCCTCGCGAACGGCGCCCATGTGTGAAAAGAGTTGCGCGTAGCGTGATCGAGGATCGGGGGCAAACGTATGTGCATCGACGGCGTTACCGCCGCTCGATGCCGAACAAGCTGGGTCATCTCGCCGTCAATACCCAGACGCCGCTCGTCCGCCTCCGCGGCGACGTCGCGGGCGTCTCGCGCGACGGCGTCCTCCCCCTCGACCGTCTCCGCCGCGGCGAGCAGTACCGATTCACCGCGGGCGGCGTGACGCGCATGCTTCTGCCGCTCCTCGAGCGGTGGGTCGACGAGGGCGTCGCCCGCGATCCGGAATGGTTCTCGATGGCGGCGGCGCCTTCGCCGGCGCTCGCGCACCGGGGCGTGATCCTGCGCTTCATCGAGGTCCCCGAGGTCGTGCGCCGCCGCTACGCGCGCGCCAAGGAATCGCTGTGGCAGGTCCTGAACGGTCTCCCCGAGGCCCCCCCGGACCCCGCGGTGTTCGCGGGTCCGCGCGCGAACGATTGGGAGGGTTTCGTCGCGTACAACGGCGCGAGCGCCGCCGCGATCGCGCGACGGGGTCGAGAGGACCCGTTCGGGCTTCATTACGTCAACGACTTCCAGCAGATGCTCGTCGGCGGGGCCCTCGACGATGCGCCCTCCGTCTTCCATCTGCACACGCCGTTCACGGAGGAGATCCCCGAGACGTGGCGACGCTTCTTCGCGGGCCACCTCTCGCCCTACGCCTCCGTCGTCGTGAGCACCGACCGGTACGCCCGTGTGCTCGCGGCCTCGGGCTACGCAGGTCGCATCGCGCGCGTGTATCCGTTCCTCGACCCCGCGGGCTATCCCGAGCCGTCGCCCAAGGAGGTGGAGGAGTTCTCGGCCCGTTTCGGCATCGCGCCGTCCGACCGCGTCCTTCTCGCGGTCGCCCGCATGGACCCCATGAAAGGCCAGGACAGGCTCGTGAAGGCCATGCCGGCGATCCTCGCGCGGGAGCCCCGCGCCCGGCTCGTGCTCGTCGGCAACGGCTCGTTCTCGTCGAGCACGAAGGGCGGGCTCGGGCTGTCCAAGGGCCAGAAGTGGCGCGCGCACCTCGAGGCCCTCGCCGACGCGCTCGGCGTCCGGTCCCGCGTCACATTCACGGGCCACGTCGCGACCCGCGACATCCCGGCCGCCTACGGCCGCGCGGACGTCGCGGCGCTTCCGAGCCTCCGGGAAGGGTTCGGCCTCGCCGTCGTCGAGGCCTGGCTCTACGGCAAGCCCGTCGTCGTCTCCGCCGGGGCGGGGATCGCGGAGCTCGTCCGCGACGGGTCGAACGGCTTCGTCGTCGACCCCGCAAACGCCGATGCGCTCGCGGACGTCGTGTGCGAGATATTCGCGGACGCGTCGCTTGCCGACGCGCTCGGACGTGGCGGCCTCGCGACAACGTCCGCGGTCACCGTCGACGAAGGCTCGCGCGCCCTCGCGCGCGCCCTCGACCGCTCGCGGGAGGTGGTCCCACGGGTGAGCTGATGCCCGCGAAAACGGGCGGCCTCGCGGCGGCCCTCGCGCCGATGCGCGCGCTCGCCGTCGATTACGACCGGACCCTCACGGACCCGGCGCTCGTCCTCTGGCCCGCGACCGTCGAGGCCCTGGTCGAGGCCCGCAAGAAGGGCCTTGCGATCATCGTGGTGTCGGGGCGCGACCTCGCGTTCCTCGAGCACGCCCTCGGCAGGGCCGCGAGCGCGTTCGTCGCGGAGAACGGCGCCGTCGTGAGCGCGCCCGGCGGAAGCGTGGAGATCGAGCCCACGCCCGCAGGCCTCCGCGAGGCGCTTGCGGCGGCGGGCATCGAGGTGCGGTGGCACGCTTCCATGGGAAGCCTCGACGCCGAGCACGAGCAGGCCGCCCGCGCCGCGGCCGCCGAGGGAGGGATCGAAGCGACGTTCGAGCGGAACCGCGAGAGTTTGATGGCGCTCCCGCCCGGCGTCGGGAAGGCGCGAGGGCTCCTCCGGGCGCTCGACCTCCTCAAGATCGATCCGTCCGAGGTGTTCGCGATCGGCGACGGAGAGAACGACGTGAGCCTTCTCGAAACGGCGGCCGTGGGCATCGCGGTCGCGAACGCGGTCCCCGAGCTCGCCGCCGCCGCGGAGCACGTCACCCGCGGCGAGGGCGGCAAGGGCGTCGCGGAAGTCCTCGCGGCCTGGGCGGCGTCCCGGTCCTAACCGCGTCGCGCGCCGGCCCGGAGACGGGGGGCGAGCTTCGCGACGTCCCGCTCGAGGACGATCCCGCCCGGCACCGCCGCGGCGTCCTCGCCCTCGAGCGTCGGGAGCCGGTCGAGCGGCGCGTAGAGCGCCTCGACGTCCGCGAGGATCGGGGCCTCGTCGACGAGGGCTTCGTGATCGCGCTCGCGCCAGACGAGGACGGGGCCTTCCGGTTCCGCGCCGCGGACGCTTTCGCGCCACGCGCGGGCGAGCGCCCGCCAGTGAGCCTCCGGAACGTCGTTCGCCCAGACAACGAACGTCTCGTCCGCGGCGGGCCGCCACCGCGTCCCGTCGAAGCTGCGGGCGCCGCCCATCGCGTGGACCTCGCCGATCGTGTGGGCGATCGGGGCCGCCCAATGCTCGACCGAGTCGCTCGTCTCCGTCGTGTAGGACAGCCGCGTTTTCGTCTGGTGCCCGAGCGCCGCGCGGGTCGCGAGGAACGCGCGCGCGTTCGTCGCGAGATCCTTCCGCGTCATGTTGAGGAATCCGAACGGGCCGTTCGGTCCCCAGGCGTAGTCATAAGACTGGAACACGAGGTGATCGAGCCCCGCTCCGGCAAGCGCGCGGTAGTCGATGCCATGCACGAGCGCCATCGCGGGGTCGTAGTTCATCACGTTGTAGGCCGCAAGCCGGCCGCCCGTCGCGTGCACCGCCGCCGCCATCTCACCGTAGAAGTCGGTCCAGCGACGCACGTTGAACGCGATCCATTCGCGCCAGTGCCGCGTCTGCACGTCGCGCGCGCGGTCCGGGACGCTCGCGCGTTCGTCGCCGAGAAGGCATCCTTCGTGCGGAACCGCGTTCGCGCTCGCCGCGAATTCGGCGAGCCATGCGTCCGAATAGTCGAACGTCGTGAGGCCGCGCAGGTCGTGGCCGTGCTGGCGGAAGCCCATGGCTCCGTCGCCGAGGAAGAGGCCGTCGAAGCCGAAGGCCGCCGCAAGGCCGCGCCAGCGGTCCGCCGCGAACGCGGCGTAGGGTCGGCCGTCCTTCAGCCGCTTCAAGGGGTTGAAGTCGGCGTTCCTCAGCGCGAGGTTCTGCCAGGTCTCGCCCCGCGCGTCGCGCATGAGCAGGCCCGGCTCCTCCTCGTCCACCCAGCGGCATTCGTGGATCCAGTATCCGAGGTAGGGCCGGATCCCTTCGGCCTTGAGGCTCGCGACGAGACCCTTGAGGTCGCGTTCCGTCCACCGGTCGCTTCGCGGTCCGTGCCGGTTGAGCGGCACCTCGGCGGCGGGATCGTACCCGCGCCAGCCGTGGAAGAAATCCGGCTGCCGGTCCTCCATGAGGACGAGCCAATCCACGACGCGAGCGCTCGTCTTCGCGAAGCGGCCGACGCCGTGATCCTTCGCCCCCGGATCGAAAAGCCCCAGATCCGCGCACGCCCCGACCGCGAACGCCTCGACCATGCGGGCCGCTCCCGCCGGTCATCGACTTATAGCCTTCCGGAGACGCGGAGTGGCAGAGGGAAATCGCGCCCTCGATGGGCGATGAGAGTCCCGCCTCCCGGATTTGAACCGGGGACTTCCTGATGTCTGCAAGACAGCGAGGAAGGGCTCGCGGAGAGTGCGATGCCGCCGCGACGTTGAGTCGCGGGGGCGGTCCTTCTACAGTCAGGCACTCTAGCCAGGCTGAGTTAAGGCGGGGAAACCTTGCCCTGGGGGGCGACGCGACATGAACGGTGCGCTATATAGGCGTTGTGTTGGCGGGGTCGCGGCGCGGGCCCAATAGATAGAAGGATTCCCGGCGACCGGGGCCGGTCTGCGCGCGATCGACGCCCGGGGCCTCCCCCGGACACGGAGGGTCCGAGGCGCCTGCCCGAG
>DATLGO010000038.1 GCA_035540375.1 Candidatus Thermoplasmatota archaeon | reverse complement strand
GCCTTGATGTCCGTGTCCGGCGTGGACAGGCGCTGCATCTCGTTCTTCTCCCGGTCGGCCCCGAAGATCTGGATCCAGTACTTGCCGTGGGGGAGGTTCTCGGGAACCTTCCAGGCGAAGCGCCAGTAGTTGGCGATCGCGTCGTACTCGACGTCGACTGTCTCCTTCGTGACCTGCCCGTTCCAGAGGACCACCGCGCCCGGGATGCCGTCCTCCTGCGTGAACGGGGTCCCGTCGCGGTACTGCGCGCGGAACGTGCCCTGGACGGTCCCGCCGGGCCGGACCGTCAGATCGCCGGCCGTGAGCGAGACCTGGATGCGCCCCTTGTCGAGGACGAACGGCCGCGACGTGGCGACCACCTCGTTGCCGTCCCCGTCGGTCGCGCGCAGCGCGAGGCGGTACGCGCCGAGGGGGGCGTCCCGCGGAAGGCTGTGCCGGAGCCTGTAGAGGCCCGAGTTCGGGTCGCGCTCGGCGGGGAGGGTGGCGACGTCGGCGTAGGCGCGCTTGGAGTTGAAGACGTCGGAGACCTGGAAGACGCCCCCGCTGTATTGGAGGACGAACTCGGCCACCTCGTTCGGTTCGGCAAGGACGGTGGCCTCGAAGACCGTCATCCGCGTGAACGTGACGGGCGGCTCGCGCGCGAACGGTCGGGAGATGACGCCGGGCTCCAGCCGGAAGGGTCGCGATTCGAGGCGGGGGAAGTCGTTTCCGGAGGCGTCGCGCCCGCCCACGACGAATCGGTATTCGCCGAGGGGGGTGTCCGGCAGCGGCCGCCACGTCGCCGTCCAACGGCCGTCCGCCCAGCTCACGTTCGCGTCCGCGGCGACGCCCGCCTCGTCCTCGATGACGACGTCGGGAAGCCCGATGGACGAGGTGTATTCCTGCCCGTCGGGGTAGCGCAGGACGAAGCCGAACCCGACCTCCTGGTGGCGGCCCGCGGCGGCGGGCGGGTCGAGCGCGGCCTGCGCAAGGAGCGTCGTCGGGGAGACGACGACGGGCGGACCTGCGAAGCGGATGAGGTTGCCGAAGACGTCGCGGCCGCGCACGAAGACCGTGTATTCGCCGAGGTCCACGCCGAAGTTCGGGCGCCACGTGACGTTCCACTCGAGCGGCGAGGTGATCCGGAAATCGGCGTTCGCGATGGAGCGACCCCGGTGGAGCACGAACGCGTCGAGCGGCACGTCGCCGCGCTCGGAGCGCATCCCGATGCGGTAGGTCTGGCCCTTCGCGATGGTCGTGGGCGCGGGCCGCGAAAGCTCGCGTGTGACGTTCGCGGGCGCGAGCGAGATGTTTCCGCTGAAGCTCACCACGTTGGCGTTGCGGGCGTCCTTGGCCGCGAACGCGAAGCGGTAGATGCCGAGCGTGCTCGAGAGCGTCGTGTTCCACGACGCGAGCCAGTCGCCGTTCGCGTCGGCCCGCTCGAGCGTGTCGAGGATCTCGGTTTCCCACCGGCCGTTCGAGGCCAGGCGCTGCAGGCCGATGATCGGGCGGCCCGTCGAATCCGGGCCCTTGTCGCCGTCGCGTCCGTCGAACACCACGTACACGGTGTCCCCGCGCACGGCGCGCGCGGGGGGATCCGTGATGACGGGACGCTCGAGGAGCGGAACGACGACGGTGAACGGCGCGGAGCGCGCGTTCGCGTCCACGACGTTTCCGTGCCGGTCCGTCCCGGTGGGCTTGAAGACGTAGGTCCCGCTCCAGACGCTCGTCGGGACGGACCACCGGGCGGTCCAGGCGCCCGCGGCGGCGTCGTAGCTCGGGACGAGGCCGGCCTGCGCGAGGCCGCCGACCTTGTCATTTTCCCAGCGGTAGACGTTGAGGAGAAGGCGCGTTCCGACGTCGTCCCCCTTGACCGTCGTGCCGTCGGCGAAGCGCAGCGAGAACTGGTAAGCGGCCGTGTTGCCCGAGAAGACGCGGGCGGGCGGATCCACGCGGCTCGGCGCCTGGATGACCGCGGGCTTCACGGCGCGACCGAAGGTCGACGAGTTCACGTTCGAGGGCGTCGCGTTGTCCGCGACGTCCACCCGGAACGTCCAGCGCCCGAGCGGGGCCTCCTCGCTCGTGCGGGGGATCGAGAACGCGCCCTGGAAGCGCCCGCGGTCCTTGTCGACCTCCGCGAGACGGATGGTTTCGGTGGAGATCGAGACGCCCTTGTCGTTCACGCGGTCGATCACGACGGGAAGGGCGCGGCCTTCCTTGTGGTAGGTCGAGTTCACGGGCTTTCCGTCGTGGTAGAGGAGCCGCGCCGTCACGGTCACGGTGTCGCCGCGGTCGAAGCCGCGGGATTCGTTGCGCGCGTCGCCGAGGACGGCCGTCGTGAACAGGATGCGGGGCGCGGCGGTCGTGAGCGTGAAGGGATCGCTCACCGTCGTCGGGACCGCGTTGCCCCACTTGTCCTTCGCGGAATCCGCCGTCCCGTCGATCACGAGGCGGAACGGTCCGAGCGGTTGGTAGTCCCGGGGAAACCGGTGCGAGAAGTTCCACGTTCCGTTCGCGTACTTCGAGGTCGCCCTCAGCCGATCCCGGCAAGGGAAGGCGCCGGGGCTCTCGTCCGCGCGGATGAAGCACGCGACAAGGGTCTTGTTGTCGAGGTCCAGCGTCGTGAGGGGCGCCCCGTCGCGGTACGTGATGTTGTAGTGGAAGGTGACGGTTTCCGTGCGCTCGGCCTCGGGGGGCGCGAGGCGCGGTATGGGCTCGAACGCGAGGGCGCGGATGCGGGTCGTGTTGTAGCGATGGTCCGGGAGCCGATTGCCCCACGGATCCTTCGCGGGCTCGATCGCGAGGCGGAACCGGTACGCGCCCGCCTCGTCGAGCGTGAGGTTCTTCGGAATGCGCCAGACGGCGGTCCAGAGCGCGAGCCCCTCGTTCCACGTCGCGCCGAAGCGGTCCACGACGACGGGGTCGGCGTCGCTCCCCGCCCGCGTGCGCTCGACCCTGAACGGCACGGTCGCGTCCGGGTCCTCGAGAAGCGTCGGCCGATAGGGCAGCCCATCGGGGTAGGCGAGGCGGAGGAACACGACCTCGCGCTCCGTCCGCTCGTATTCGCGGTTCAGCGAAGGCTCCGCGAGGGTGACGAGGCGCAGCGTCGCGGGCTTGATGACGAAATGGATGGTCTCGCTCGGCCTCGAGGCCGTGCCGTGGCGTCCGTAGGCCGTGAGCTGCACGGCCCAGCAGTGCCCCTCGGGCCGCGGAGGGCAATCGAGGCGCGACGCGTCCGCGCGCGAAAGCGTGTACGGGAAACGGACGAGTCCGGAGGAGGAGGCGACAAGGTCGCGCTGAAGGAGGGTCGTGTGGCCCCCGTGGGCGTTGCGCTGCGAGAGCGAAATCGACACGGCCTCTCCCGCGCGCCAGCCGGCCGTCTGGACGATGAACTGGAGGGTGGCCTCGGGCGTGTTCGAGGGGAACTTGTAGAGCTCGGCCATCCACACGGAGAAGTCCCGGCTCAGCACCGGCGCCTTCGCGGGGCCGAGGATCTCGACGCGCCACGTCCCGTTCCAGCGCGGTTGGAGGGCGGGGGCGGGGGAGGCCCCGGAGGCCGCAAGAAAATCCCTGGGAAAGACGCGCTCGCGCGCGTAGGGCGCCACGTACGACCCGTCGGGGCACTGGAGGCACCGGACCTGGATCGTGTAGCCCGAGTCCTTGAGGACGACCTCGTCCATCGTGGACTGGACCGTGATCGCGACGCTTTCGCCCTGCAGGTAGTGGGCAGGGTCGCGGTTGAACCGGATCGTGAAGGAGGGCTCGACGCCGCCCTGGGCCCCGGCGACGGGCGCCGCGAGGGCGGGCGCGAGAAGGAGCGCGAGTGCGACGGCCGCGAACGCGGCCCGGCGAGGCTCCAGGCTCAACGTGGCACACCTCTTGTCCAGCGTCCCTCGGTTCGCCCCTCTCCTATTGAGGCTTGCGGTCCGGCGGAACGCCAGGCCTGCCCTATCCGGTCACGCGCAGGCCGCCCACCCGCAGGGAGGGCAGGTACATGGCGAGCGGGGAGAACGCGCCTCCGAGGGGACGCACGTCGCGGCCCGCCGCTTCGAGCTTCGCGAGGGCGTCCGGGAAGTTGCCGCTCACCATCGCGCCCTTGAGGGGGCCCGCCACCTCGCCGTCGCGGATCTCGAAGAGCGTCGAGGAGGACACGGCGAAATCGCCGCTTGCGGCGTTCGCGGTGTGCGCGCCCATGGCGTCGTGCACGAGCACCCCGCGACGGATGCCCGCGAGGAGGGCCGCTTCGTCCGAGGCCGGGCCCTCGAGGGTCACGTTGCGGCCGACCGCGCGCGGGGGGGCGCGGAACGACCGGTCGCTCGACATGCGCTCGGCGCGCACGGCGACGCCCGACGGCTTCGCGCCGTGGCGCGCGGCCGTGTCGCGGTCGTCGAGGAACGTCGCGAGGAGGCCCTTCTTAACGATCGCGACCTTGCGCGTCGGGACGCCCTCGTCGTCGAAGGGCGCGCTCATCGCGCCGCCGCGACGCCGCGGATCGTCGACGAGCGACCAGGCCTCGGGCATGACGCGCGCCCCGAGACGACCGGAGAAGACGGATTGGCCTGCGTGGGCGGTTTCGCCGAGGACGGCGCGCGCGAAGAGGAATTCGAAGAGCCCGTCGAGCGCCGTCGGACGGAACACGACGGTCTGCGGCCCGCCTTCGACGCGCTTCGGCCGGCGCGAGCGCATCGCGAGGTCCGCGGCCTCGCGGCCGCAGCCCGCGAAGTCGACGCCCTTGAGCGCGCGGGAGGAGACGTAGTCGAAGCCGGTCGCCGTCGCGTCGGCCTCCCTCAATACCAGGTGGAGGCTTCCGCCGAGGCTCGTGCCCTCGACGGCGCCCTTGAAGCCGCAGCTCGTCGCAAGCGCGTAGGCCTCCGTTCCCCATCCGAGGCCGCCGCCCGCGATCACGGCGTCGGGGGCGCGTCCGCGCGCCGCGTCCATCATCGCGACGGCCGCCTCGATCGCGGCCTCCGTGGACCAGCGCGCGAGCTTGGCGTCGAAGAGGCCCGAAACCGGCTTGAGCGCGACCTTTTCGGCGAGGCCCGGCGACGGTCCGAGGATGCGCGCGGAGGCGAGCGCGCGGCGCGCCGCCGTCTTCGCGTCGGCGTCCTCCGTGAAGTACGCGAACCCGCGCCGGCCCTTCTTCTCGACGGTGAGGGCGACGCCGCGCTCCTCGCCGACGGACCCGTTCGTGAGGGAGCCCTTCTCGATGCGAAGCGACGCGCCGCGCCCCGCGAGCACGAACGCCTCAGCCTCGTCGGCCCCGACGGCGAGGGCGGTCCTCACGTGGCGCTCGGCGTCCCTGAGGAGCCCCGCGGCGCGCAAAGGCTCGTCGGAAACCCGGCGCGTCCTGGCCTTCGCGGCCCTGCGGCGGACGGGCATCAGGCTCCGCCCCCCACGACGGCGTTGCGGATGCGGACGTGCGGGCCGCCGTCTCCCACGGGCACGAGTTGCCCCTTCCCGCAGATGCCGGGCGAGGCGAGCATCGCGTCTTTTCCGACCGCGTCGATCGTCGTGAGGGTTTCGAGGATCTCGCCTTGGAGCGCGACGTCGCGCAGGGGCGTCGTGAGCTCGCCGTCCTCGATGAGCCACGCCTCCTGCGCGCCGAACTGGAACGTGCCCTTCGCGGTGTCGACCTGGCCGCCGCGCGTGCCTTTCGCGTACACGCCGCGCTTCACGCCCTCGAGGAGCTCCTCGAACGTGCGGTCGCCCTTCTCGATGAGCGTGTTCGACATGCGCACGAGAGGGCGCGCGGCGTGGCTTGCGGCGCGCGCGCCGCCGTTCGGCTTCATGCCGAGGCGGCCCGCGGTCTCCCGCGAAAGGATGTAACCCTTGAGCACGCCGTTCTCGAGGAGGACCTTGCGAGAGGCTTTCACGCCCTCGTCGTCGTACGGCATCGAGCCGTACCCGCCCTTCACGCGGCCGTCGTCCACGATGGTCACGAGATCGCTCCCGAGCTTCTCGCCGATGCGTCCCTCGAGGAGGCTCTCGCCCGCGATGACGAGGTCCGCCTCGCACGCGTGGCCGATGGCCTCGTGCGCGAACACGCCCGCGAGGTCCGGGTCGGCGATGACGTCGAGCCGCCCCGACGGCGCGGCCTTCGCGGTGAGGATGCGGAGCGCGCTCTTTGCGGCCTCCCCGGCCTTCTCGGAGGGGTCCTCGGCGTCGAAGGCCTCGAAGCCCTTTGTGCCGCCGATGCGCGCGCGGTATCCGACGACCTTTCCGTGGTCGCCGCGCGCGACGAGGTCGATCTGGAGGAGAAGCCGCGGGACCTCCATCGTGACGTCCGTGCCCTCGCTCGTGACGATGCGGGTCGTGACCACCTCGTCGTCGAGGGCGAGCTTCGCGCTTGCGATGCCCGCGACCGACGTCGCGGCCTTCGAGGCTTCGAGGAGGAGGTCGCGCTTCGCCTCGAGCGGGATCTTCGTCGCGTCCTTCTTCGGCTTCCAGCGGACCACGTCGCGCACGGCCTTCGTCGGCGCGAGCGTCACGCGCTCGGAGACGCGCGGCGCGAGGGCGCGCGCCATCCCGAGCGCCTCGTCGAGCGCGCGTCGGAGGCCCCTCGGATCCACCGAGGGGGCGGTCGCAAGCCCCCACGTCCCGTCATACAGGACGCGCACGCTCGCGCCGCGCTCGCGGCCGGGCACGGCCTTGCGGAGCTCGCCGTCCTTGACCTCGACCGAGGTGGAGCGGTCCTCCTGGTAACGGACGTCGGCGTACGTCGCGCCCTTCTCGAGCGCGTCCTCGACCACCCGGCGGAAGGCGACCATGAGAGATCGCCGGGCGATGCCGGGGGGCGCAAAAGTAGCTTCCGACTTGCTCAGGCGTGCCGGTCGAAGCGCGCCTTGAGCTGCTCCTTGGGCATGAGGCCGACGACCTGGTCGACGCGTTGCCCGTTCTTGAACACGAGGAGCGTCGGGATGGACATGACGCCGAACTTCATCGCGGTCGCGGGGTTCTCGTCCGTGTTCAGCTTCGCGAACGTGACCTTCCCGCCGTATTCCGTCGCGAGCGCGTCGATGATGGGCTCGAGACGCTTGCACGGGCCGCACCAGGGAGCCCAGCAGTCCACGACCACGGTCCCGTGGCTCTTGACGAAGCTTTCGAAGTCGGAATCCGTGATGGTCTTGACGGGACCGTTCGCACCCATAAGGGACCGGATGGCGGTAGCGGCTCCTCGGACAAAAGGGTAACCTCCGACGGCGCGACGCTTCTCGTCCACGCCGGCCCGGGCGGACGGGGGACGCCCGGGGGTCCGGGCGCCCGTCATCCTGACAAACGTTTAAGCGACGCGTCGGGTCTCCGCCGGTCATGCTCGATGAGAAGGATCGTCTGATCCTCCAGGAGCTCCGCGCGGACGCGAAGAAGACGACGAAGACCATCGCCGAGAACACGGCGATCCCGCGCACGACCGTGCACGACCGCGTGACCAAGCTCGAATCGAGCGGCGTCGTGCGCCGGTACACGGTGATCCCGAACTACGAGCTCATCGGCGAGCCGACGACGGCGTTCGTGTTCCTCACGTACGACCGCGAGAAGGGCACGTCCCAGCGCGAGGTCGCGGAGCAGCTCTCGAAGCTCGAGGGCGTGTACGAGGTGCATCTCATCAGCGGCGAGTGGGACATCCTCGCGAAGGTCCGCGGCCGCACCGTCGAAAGCATCGGCGAGCTCGTGATCGAGCGCCTGCGCGACATCCCGGGCGTCGACAAGACGTTCACCTCGACCGTTTTCCGAACCGTGAAGGAAGACGTCTGACGCGGCGGCCCGGACCCGGACCCGGACCCGGTCCCGGACCCGCCACCCGGTCCCGGCGCCCGGTCCCGACTCCCGGCACCCGGCACCCGGCTCCCGGTCCCGGCACCCGGCTCCCGGTCCCGACACCCGGTCCCGGTCCCGACGCCCGGCGCCCTGTCCCGCCGCCCGGCCCCGGCGCCCGGCCCTCGAGGGCGTCGGCGCCTCGCAGACCGGGGTCGGGGATAGGCTCTTGAACGCGGCGGGTCTTCGGCGGTGTTGATGGCCGTCTTCCGCGCGGCGAAGCGCACGTCGGTGATGGATGCCCCGATCCGCGACGTCCTGGGTCCGGCGCGCGCGCTCGAGCGCGCGGGGCACGCGATCCTGAAGCTCAACATCGGCGATCCGTGCAAGTACGACTTCCGTCCGCCCGCGGAGCTCGTCGAGGCGCTCCAGGCGGAGGCCGGCCTTGGCGACTACGGGGATTCGGAGGGCGACCTGCTCATCCGGGAGGCGATCGCGCGCTGGGAGCGCGAGGGTCGCGGGATCGCGGTCGCGCCGGACGACATCATCTTCACGGGCGGCGTCTCCGAAGCGCTGCAGATGCTTTTCGGCGCCATGCTCGAGCCGGGGGACGAGATCCTCGTCCCGGGCCCAACGTATCCGCAGTATCTCGGCGTCGCGCGCTACTTCGGCGCGACGCCGGTCGAGTACCCGTCGACGGCCGAGAACGGGTGGATCCCGGATCTCGAGGCCGTGCGGCGGCTCGTGACCCCGCGCACGAAGGCGCTCTGCGTCATCTCGCCGAACAACCCGACGGGCGCCGTCTACCCGAAGCGCGTCGTCGAAGGGCTCGCGAAGATCGCGCACGAGAAGGGGCTCGTCCTCGTCTCGGACGACATCTACAACGAGCTCGTCTTCGAGGGCGAGCGCGCGCCGTCGGCGGCGAGCGTTCCGGGGCCCGTCGTCATCCTGAACGGCTTCTCGAAGAACTGGCTCGTTCCCGGCTGGCGCGCCGGCTACGTCGCGTTCCGGCACGCGGGCGAGCTCGCGGAGATCCGCGAGGCGGTCCTGAAGCAGGCGCGAAGCCGCCTTTCGGCGCCGCTTCCCGCGCAGCGCGCGCTCGCGAAGGTGCTCCGGCCGAACGCGCCGCACCTCGCGGACCTGCGCCGCCGGCTCGGCGAGCGCGCGGAGCTCGTCGCGAAGCGCGTCGCGGAATCGCCCGACCTCGCGCTCGTGAAGCCCGCGGGCGCGTTCTACTCGCTCATCGGCATCAAGGACAACCCGTTCCCCACGGACAAGGAGTGGGTGCTCGGGCTCCTCCACGAGGAGAAGGTCCTCGCGGTGCACGGGTCCGGCTTCGGCGAGGCCGCGCGAAACCACTTCCGCATCGTGAACCTCCCCGATCCCGCGACGCTCGACGAGGCCATGACGCGCGTCGTGCGCTACGCCGCAAAGGCGCGGCGCCGCTGATCGGGAAGGTTGAAGCCCTGCGCGGGCCTCGGTTTCCACGATGGCGGAACTGGACCTGCCGGGTCTCATCGACGCGGGGAGCGGCCTCCTGCTCCTCGCGCTCGGCGCGTTCGTCGCCTCCGTCAAGCCGCGGCGCCGCGAGAACCTCGCGTTCGCCGCGATGAGCGTCTCGATGGGGCTCGTCTTCGTCTTCTTCAACCTCTTCAATCCGGACGATCCGCGATGGAACTACGTGGATCTCCTCGGCCGCGTCATGGTCCTGCCGTTCGCGGCCGCGATCGTGATGCTCGCGCTCTGGGTCCCGCGTCCCCTCGCGCGCGAGGAGCGGACGCTCCTCGTCATTCCCATCCTCGCGGGACTCGGACGCACCGCGTTCGGCGCGGCCCAGTGGGTGCCGACATGGACCGAGGCCTCGCCCGGCTATTTCGTCCCCGGCATCGTCCGGCCCCTCGCGGTGGATCTCATGCAGGGCGCGCTTGTCTTCGCGCTGCTCCTTTTCGCCTTGCGCGCGGGACGCGCGACGAGCCCGGAGGACCGGCGCCAGGAGGCGCTCATGAGCCGCGCCCTCCTGCTCTACCCCGCGTTCTACGCGGGCATGTTCCTCGTCTATCCCGGCGGAGGGCCCCTTGGCATCGTGGCGACGGCGCCTTTCGTCCTGGTCGCGGCGGTGTGGCTTGCGAACACGGCCCGCATCCCGGAGCCCGATTCCGCCGTCGCACGCAACGTCGCGCTCCTCGCGCTCGCCCTCCCCCTCCTCGGCCTATTGACGGCCGTCTACGGCGGCGGGTTCGAGGTCGCGCAGGAGAACGGAAGCCTGGGATTCATGCGCGGGATCGCGGTCGCGATCCTCGCGTACGCGGTCGTCCGGTCGCAGCTCCTCGGCCTCGACCTCAAGGTCCGCTGGACCGTCAAGCAGTCCACGGTCGCGGGGGCCTTCCTCGGGGTCTTCTTCGTCGTGAGCGAATCGGCCGCCGCGTTCTTCCAGGGCGCGCTCGGCGACTACGTGGGCATCGTCGCGGCCGGCGCGCTCGTGTTCGGGCTCGCGCCGCTGCAGCGCCTCGGCGACCGCATCGCGGACCGGGCCGTTCCGCTCCACGCGAGCGCGACCGGCGCGGCCGGTAGGAAGCGCGAGATGTACTCGAACGCGCTCGCCCTTGCATGGAGGGACGGGACGCTTTCGCCTGTCGAGATGCGGCATCTCCTCGACGTGCGCGAGATGCTGGGTCTCACGAGCGAGGAAGCGGCGGAGATCGAGCGCGAATGGGCCGAGAAGGCCGCGCGCCTCGTCAGGCCCTGAGCGCGTGGTCGAGCCCGTCTTCCCCGAGGATGAGCCACACGAGGATGCCCATCTGGGCCCACATGCGGTTCTCCGCTTCGTCCCACACGACCGAGCGGGGACCGTGGAGGACCTCGTGCGTGACCTCGTTCCCGTAGTAGGCCGGAAGGCAGTGGAGGAAGATGGCCTCCGGCGAGGCCGCGAGGCGCTCCTCGGTGACCGTGTAGCCCTGGAAGGCCTTGAGGCGCTCGTCGCGCTCCGTCTCGTCGCCCATGCTCACCCACGTGTCGGTCGCGATGACGTCCTTGTCCGCGAAGACGCCCGCCGCGTGGATGTCGTGCGAGAGCGTGACGGATCCGCCCGCCTTCTTCGCGAGCTGGCGCGCTTCCTCCACGATCTCCGGGAGCGGAGCGTAGCCCGCGGGCGTCACGGCGGTGACGTGCATGCCCGTCATGGCGCCGCCGAGCAGGTACGAGTGGCACATGTTGTTGCCGTCGCCCACGTACAGGAAGCGCAGGCCCTTGAGGCGCTTCTTGTGCTCGCGGATCGTGAGGAGGTCCGCGGCGACCTGGCACGGGTGCTCGCGGTTGTCGAGCGCGTTGATGACCGGGACGCTCGCGTGCGCCGCAAGCTCCGACACCTGCTCGGCGCTGAAGCTCCTGTAGATGAGGACGTCCGTATAGCGCGAGAGCACGAGCGCGGAGTCCTCGATCGTCTCCGAGCCCTTCCCGAGGTGGATGTCCTTCGCGGAGAGGAACACCACGTTCGCGCCGAGCTTCGCAAGGCCGATCTCGAACGACACGCGCGTGCGGGTCGAGAGCTTCTCGAAGAGGAGCACCGCGGACTTGCCTTCGAGCAGGCGCACGGGACGGCCGAGCTTCGAGGCGTGCTTGAGCGACGCCGCGGCGGCGAGGACGCGCTCGAGGGCGTCACCGAAGTCGCGCATCGAGAGGAGGTCGGGGCGCGCGGGGCGCGCGGCGGGCGTCTGGCGCTTCGTTGACGGGAGCGGCTTCGCGCGGGGGCTCATGCTTCATCACCGAGGAGCGTGCGTTCCTTGTGGACCTTGCGGCCGCGCGCGAGGATGCCCTCGCGCAGGCGCTCGAGATCCTTCCGCGACTTCGCGACGGCGGCCGCGACGCGCGCGGGCGCGGTCCCGCCGGGGCTCGACCGGCGCGCGGGCGCCGTTGCGGGGTTGAGGACCGTGAACACCTCGGCCGTGAAGCCGGGCCACACGGCCCTGAAGTCGTCGAGCGCGAGCTTCGCGAGCGCGACGCCGCGCATCTCCGCAAGCGCGACGAGCTTCCCCGTCGCGTGGTGCGCCTCGCGGAAGGGGACGCCCTGCGTCACCATCCAGTCGGCAAGGTCGGTCGCCTCGAGGTGGCCGCGCGAAAGCGCCGCGCGCGCGGCCTCCGCGCGCACGACGAGGCCGCGCGCGCAGGCCGCCGCGATGCGGGCCATCTCGACGGCCGCGGGCAGCGCGTGGACGAGGGGCGCCTTCGCCTCCTGCAGGTCGCGGTTGTAGGCGAGCGGAAGGCCCTTGAGCGTCGAGAGGACCGAGACGAGGTCGCCCGCGAGGCGCCCCGAGCGGCCGCGAAGGAGCTCGGCGGCGTCCGGGTTGCGCTTCTGCGGCATCATGCTCGACCCGGTCGTGTAGTCCTCGGGAAGCGTAAGGAAGCCGAAGCCGGGCGAGGTCCAGAGGACCCACTCCTCGCCGAGGCCCGAGAGGTGCGCGCCCGCCATCGCGGCCGCGTACGTGGCGCCCGCGAGGAAGTCGCGGTCGCTCACGGCGTCGAGGGAGTTCTCGAACGCGCCGTCCATGCCGAGGAGGTCCGCGACGTAGGCGGGGTCGAGCGCGAACGACGTGCCGGCGAGCGCCCCCGCGCCGAGCGGCGACACGTTCGCCCGGTCGAAGACCGAAAGCGCGCGGTCGGCGTCGCGCAGGAACCGGAGGGCGTGGGCGTGGAACACGTGCCCGAACGTCACGGGCTGCGCGGGCTGCACGTGTGTGTAGCCCGGAACCGGCACGTCCGCGTGCGCCGCAGCCTGCGCGAGGAGCGCGTCCGCGAGGTCCGAGAGCGCGAGGGCGAGTTCGAGCGCCCCCGCGCGCGCGAAGAGGCGGAGGTCGAGCGCCACCTGGTCGTTGCGGCTTCTCCCCGTGTGGAGGCGCGCGGCCAGCGGCGTCTTCGCGGCAAGGAGCGTCTCCACGTTCATGTGGACGTCCTCGAGCTCGACCTTGAGCGTCGAGCGCCCGGCGGCAAGGTCCGCGTGGACGGCCCGGAGGCCGCGGACGAGGTCCTCGCTCTCCTTCTCGGTGAGGAGGCCCGCGCGCGCGAGGCCCTTCGCGTGCGCGATGGACCCCGCGACGTCGTGGGCGACGAGGTGCGCGTCCTCCGCAAGCGAGGAGCTGAACGCCTCCATCGCGGCCGCGGTCGAGACGGCGAAGCGTCCGCCCCAGGGCTTCTCGACGCTCATCGCGCTCACTTCTTCGCGTGCTTCGCCTTGACGCTCGAGGCGACGCGCAGCGGCAGGCCGAAGATGTCGATGAAGCCCGCGGCGGACTCGTGGCGGAACTGGTCGCCCTTGTCGTACGTCGCGAGGTGCTTCTGATAGAGCGACACGGGCGAGTCGCGGCCCGCGACGTGCGCCGCTCCCTTGTAGAGCTTGAGCGTCACGCTGCCCGTGACGTTCTCCTGCGCCTTGTCGACGAACGCGCTGATGGACTCCCGGAGCGCGCCGTACCAGAGGCCGTCGTACGCGAGTTCCGCGAACTTGTCCTCGAGCGTGGTCTTGAAGTGGGCGACGTCGCGCGTGAGCGTGAGGTTCTCGAGCGCCTTGTGCGCCGTGAGGAGCGCGATCGCGCCGGGCGCCTCGTAGACCTCGCGGCTCTTGATGCCGACGAGGCGGTTCTCGACGTGGTCGATGCGGCCGAGGCCGTGGCGGCCCGCCGTCGCGTTCAGGTGGTTGATGAGCTCCACGAGGCCGAGGCGCTTCCCGTCGATCGAGACGGGCTCGCCGCGCTCGAAGCCGATCGTCACGTACTCGGGCGCGTTCGGCGCGTCGAGGGGGCTCGTCGTCCACTCGTAGGCGTCCTCCACGACCTCCTTCGTCGGGTCCTCGAGGATGCCGCTCTCGACGCTCCGGCCCCACAGGTTCTCGTCCGTCGAGAACGTGCGCTTCGTCGCGACGTCCGGGATGAGGATGCCGTGCTCTTTCGCGTACGCGATCTCGCCTTCGCGGGTCGCAAGCGCGGGGTCGGCGTTCCACTCGCGCAGGGGCGCGATGACCTTGAGCGCGGGGTCGAGGGCGCGGATCGTGACCTCGAAGCGGACCTGGTCGTTGCCCTTCGCCGTGCAGCCGTGCGCAACGTAGGAGGCGCCCTCCTGGTGGGCGACCGCGACGAGGTGCTTCGCGATGAGGGGGCGCGCGATGGACGTCGCAAGCGGGTACACGCCCTCGTAGAGGGCGTTCGCCTTGAGCGTGGGCAGGACGAAGTCGCGCGCGAACTCCTCCTTCGCGTCCACGACGATCACCTTCGTCGCGCCGTTCTTGATCGCGCGCGCCTTCGCGTCGTCGAGGTTCGAGAGAGGCTGGCCGACGTCGACGAGCACGCAGACGACCTCGGACTTGTACTTCTCCTTGATCCACCGGATCGCGACGCTGGTGTCGAGGCCGCCGGAGTAGCCGAGGACGGTCTTGAGGGTCATGGGGCTGAGGAAGCCCCTTTCGGGCTTGAGGGTATGGACGAACCCGAGACAGCGCGGGCCCCGCTTGTCCGGAATCGGACAGGGGCGTCCGGGCGCGGGGCGGGATCACCC
>DATLGO010000037.1 GCA_035540375.1 Candidatus Thermoplasmatota archaeon | reverse complement strand
TGCCCGAGCGATCCGTCACCGAGACCACGCGGACGGGAACGCCGCCCTCGGCCACGATCTCGACGAGCGCGCGGCCGTCGCCGGGGGTGTGCCCTCGTGAGCGCCCCCGTCCGCGTCGCCCTCCTCGGGTTCGGCAACGTCGGCCGCGCGCTCGTCGAGATCGTGGCCGAGGGCGGCGTTCCCGTCCGCGTGGTCTCGGTGACGGATCGCTCGGGCACCGTCGTCGACGAGAACGGGCTCGACGCGAAGCGCCTCCTCGCCGCGAAGCTCGGCAAGGGCGCCGTCTCCGCCTACGGCGCGGGCTACCGCGAGTGGTCCTCCGCCGAGGCCGCCGCGCGCTCGCCCGCCGACGTCGTGGTCCAGGTGACGCCGACGGACCTCGCCTCCTGCGAGGCCGCCGTGGCCGAGATCGAAGCCGCCTTCTCCGCCGGAAGGGACGTCGTGACCGCGGCGAAGGGGGCCCTTGCGCTCGACCCCGGCCGTCTCCGCAAGCTCGGCGAGCAGTACGGCCGCGCCCTCGCGTCGTCGGCGGCCGTCGCGGGCGCGGTGCCCGTGCTCGAGGTGCTCGACGGAGCCTTCCGCGGCGACAAGCTCCTCCACCTCGAAGGCGTCCTCAACGGCAGCACGACGCACATCCTGTCGCAGCTCGAGCAGGGCGTCCCGTTCGAGCGCGCGCTCGCCGAGGCCCGCGCCGCGGGCATCCTCGAGACGGATCCCTCGCTGGACCTCCTCGGCCTCGACGCGGCCGCGAAGGCCGCGATCCTCCACCAGCGCGCCTACGGATCGGATCTTTCGATCAAGGACGTGCAGACGGTCGGCATCACGGGCCTGACGGCGAAGGAGTGCCAGGGCGCGCGCGCCTCGGGATTCGCCGTGCGGCTCGTCGCGCGCGTGAGCGCCGACGGCGCCCGCGTGAGGCCCCTCTACGTTCCTTCCGAAAGCCCCCTCGCCGTTTCCGGGCGCAAGAACGCGATCCGGCTCGTCTTCGAGTCCGCGGGCGAGATCGCGCTAACGGGCGCGGGCGCGGGTCCCCGCGAGACGGCGGGCGCCGTGCTTTCGGACGTCCTGACGATCGCCCGGACGCGGAAACCCGCCGGGGTCAAGGCCCGGGCGGGCCCCGCCCGGGCCGCCGAGCTCCTCACGCCGTGATCCGGGACTCCATCCGAAGCAGGGGGCCGATTCGCGGATCGTTCGAAACCGCCCGGGCCCCCTCGACCCGGTCAAGGGATGCTACCCAAGGCTTGATTAGCGCCCAGGCGTCTTGAACGATGGAGACTGGCATGCCCACGAGTTGGCCCACCCCCGGTGCCGCGTATCGCCCACGCGGCGGGGTGCGGGGGGCGCCATGGTAGCGCCTCCGGCGCGCGGTCGCGCCCTGCTTGCGCTCTTCGCCATCGCCGCCTTCCTCGCGGCCTACGCGACGGCGGCCCTCCTGGACGGCCCGGGCGACGCTCCCTTCGCGGGGCTCGGCGCCTCGTCCGGGGAGACCGTCGAGTTCTTCGGCGCCAACCATGCCACCGTCACCCTCGGCCTCGACGCCAGCTCCCGCGCGGGGGGATTCATCTCGGCGCAGAACCTCGCGCCCGGCGACATCGTGAAGGGTCGCGCGACGCTCGACACCTCGACCCCGCTCGACGCCGCCGCGCACGGCTTCGGCTTCCGAGCCTCCGTTTCGATCGAGGGTGCGCGCGGCGCCGACGCGCTCGACGCGCACCTGCTCGTCCACCGCGCCCGCTGGGGCGGCGCGGACATCCTGCCCACGCTCGTCTCGGCCCTCGACGCCGATGGCGACGCGCGCCTCACCCTCCGCGAGCTCGCGGGGGGCGTCGACGGGCTCGCGCCTCCCGCCTCCCGCGCCGCGGGCGGCACGGTCCTCGAGCTCGACCTCATGCTCGACCCCGCGCTCGGCGGCACCGGAGAATCGCTCGCCGGGCAGACCGCGCGCGTCACCTTCACGTTCGGCCTCACCGAGGCGCCGCACGACCCGCCCGCGCCGACGCCCACGACCACGGTTCCCGGGGCGCCGACGGGGCTCCTCGCCACGCAGGCGGGCGACGGGATCGCGCTCACGTGGCTTGCGCCCGCAAGCGACGGGGGCAGCCCGATCCTGGGCTACCGCATCCTGCGCGCGGAGGGCGCAGGTCCCATGACGCTGCTCGCGGAGCGCGGGGCCACGCCCTTCTACGACGACGCCGCCGTCCAACCCGGACGCACGTATCGCTACCAGGTCGCCGCGTCGAACAGCGTCGGCACGGGTGCGGCCTCGAACCAGGCGAGCGCGACCGTCGCGAGCGAGCCGCCCGTGGTGACGCTCCGCCTCTCGCCGCCTGCGCCCGATGGATTCGGCGGATGGTACGCCTCCCGGCCGCTTGCGTCCTTCGAGCCGAGCGACCCGAACGCGACGGTCGTCTTCGTCCTCGGCGGCGTCGAGCGCGAGTACCTCGAGCCGTTCGTCATCCCCGAAGGGGAATCTCGGCTCATCTACCGCGCCGTCCTCCGCGGCGTCGAAAGCGAGCCCCTCACCCGGCTTCTCCGCGTCGACGTCGCCCCGCCCGTCATCGCGAGCGGCTCCGTCTCGTCCGCGAGCGTCCGCATCGGCGGCGGCGTGGACGTGGGCGCGACCGCGACCGACGCCGATTCGGGGCTGGCGACCGTCAAGCTCGTCGCCCGCGCGCCTTCCGGGGCTTCGGTCGAGCAGCCGCTCGCGTCCACCGGATCCTCCACGTTCGCCACGCGCTTCTCGCCCGCGGAGGTCGGAACGTGGTCGCTCGCGCTCGTCGCGACGGACATCGCGGGCCACGCGAGCGAGTCGCCGCTCGGGACGCTCGTCGTCGCGCCGGCCTCCGAGCCCATCAACCTCACGCGCAACGAACCCACGCCCCCGACGGGCGAGCCCGAACCCGGGCAACCGGGGCCGTCTGCGCCGACCCAGGAGACGGTGAGGGAACCCGAACCCGCCGTTCTCGTGTTCACCTCCAACTCGACGCGCCCCGCGCGCCCCGACGAGGGCGTCGGGGGCGATGTCATCGTGCGCGTCGCGAACGTGAAGAACGTTCCGCGCACCATCATCGTCCTCATCGGTCCGGACGGCCGCGAGCACGTCCTCGCCCGCGGCTCCGGCGAGACGAGATGGAACACGACGGGCTACGAGAACGGCTACTACCGCGTCGAAACGCGCGAGGAGAACCCCGACGGCTCGACGACCACGGTCGCCTCCGCCCGCGTCCTCGTGTTCAACCCACGCGCCTCGCCGCTCGAGACGGCCGCCGCCATGGCCACCGGCGTGGCCGCGGCCATGATCAGCTCCGCGGCGCTGTCCGCCGGCGCGGGCGGGACCATGAGCACGCTCAGCTCCGTCGCGGGCGCGCGCATGTTCGATTTCCTCGGTTTCCTGCGCGAAGGCGCGGCCGCGATCGGCGAGGACAAGCTGCGCGACCGCACGAAGTTCATCGGCCACCGCGGGAAGCGCAGCCTCGCGAACCTCCGGTCGCTCACCGCCGGTCTCATCGCCGTGGTCGTCTTCGCGCTCTTCTTCACGTGGGAGGCCGTCGAGGGATGGGACTTCGACCAGTACTTCGAAGGTCTTCCCGTCGTCGGCGGCGCCGCCGTCGTGTTCTTCGCGATGGCGTGGTCGAGCGAAATCCTCCTGGCTCAGCTCTCCGGCGCGCGCACCAAGTTCAAGCTGCTCGTCTCCGGAACCATCGCGCTTGCCTTCTCGAGCACGCTCCTCAGGAGCGCCTTCGGGTACGCGGGCTTCATCGAGAAGGACGAGCGCGGCGACGACTCCGCGCTCGCGCAGCGCCGCCTCGCCGCCTTCCGCTCCATCGCCGTGTACGGCGCCGTGGCCTCGACCACCGTCATCTTCCACTACGTCGGGCTTTGGTGGAGCTTCGACTTCGCGGAAGCCGGCATCGCGATCGCGCTCACGACCCTCGCCACGTCCTCCATGCCCTTCCGACCGCTCCCGGGCCAGGAAGTCTGGGCGTGGAGCAAGCCCATGGCGATCGCGTGCTGCGCGGGCGCCTTCGCGCTCTACTTCCTCTACAACGTCGCGCTCATCGACCCGGGCGTCGTGATGCTCATCGGGCTCCTCGGCGGAGCGCTCTTCGCCGTCGCCGCCTTCGTCGTGCCGAAGATGGGCGCGTCGCTCAGTCCGAAGGGCGAAGAGGGCGGGGAGACGGGACCTTAGAGGGATTGGCTTGCCTCCCTTTCGATCTTGAGTGCAGTATTCCCCGGTAGCCGACTGTCCGGACCGACCGTAAGCACTCGTCGATGTCAACAATGGTCTTGATCGTCGCGGCAGTGCGCTCCGCTTCCTGGCTTGAGCGCGTCAGTGCGGTCTCCGCGTCAAGAATAGAGGCGCCGAACCAATGGCGGGCATGTTGCGACATCAGTTCATGGTTCCACACCAACGGACGTGACCGGCCGCCGCCGTCAATTGATACGGCGGCAGAGCTGGCCGTGATCGAGGCTGGATTGAGCTCCGTTTTCTTGAGGAGGATCTCTTTGAAGCGACTCGCGAAGAACGTGCGGAGGCGGTCCGGGTTCAACTTAGCCGGCTTGATTTGCATCTTAGAAGAACGTGTGGCCATAACCGGAACCAACGCCTCAACCGTAGGTGCCCATCGGGGGAATTCAGGTCGTGCTCGCCCCGTCGGATTGAATCGAAGAATCGCACCATAGATGCCAGAAGCGGCTTCGCTGACGCTTATTCCTGAACTGCCAGACCCAACAAGGACTTTCGCGATAGCATGCCAAGCCGAGTCAAACGAAGCCGAGACGACAAGGTTCGGCTGGCGGCGGAACTCTTTGAAAGGTACTGTTGGCAATGTGAACGCAATTTGGGCGACGCGGGTGGTGGTCAGATCAATACCAACTTGCCGCAGTAGTTTCGTGTAGGCTATAGCCGATTCTCCCCGCGCTCGCTCCGTGCAGGCTGGACACCAGCCCAATCTGCGGCAGGGGAACCAACGGTACGGCACACCAGTTCGTGGCGGAACTCTGTTGAGTGAATCGCAACGTTCTAATCGGAGTCGAACACCATCAGGCAATTCAGCAATGACACCCCGGAAAGTTGGTGGGGGCGCCCGTTTCCCACTCATCCTGAGGGGATGGCCTTGGAGGCTCTTAACACATGTATATTCTAGAATACGTGAATTAACGTGTGCGCGCCGCGATCCCCATTTCCCTCCGCCGCTATCTCCTCCGGCGTCCTTCACGCCCCGATGAACCCGCAACAACTCAGTGAGCACCCCGTGGATCCCCCCGGGTCTCGCTGCCTCGAGGTCGAAATGAGCACCCACGCCATCAAACGCGCTCAGGAGCGCGTCGGATTCGTTCCCACCGTGGACGAACTGGGCCGAGCCTGTCGTGAAGGCGTCTACATACATCAACGCGCAACGGAACGCGGCTCCTTTGCGCAGCTAGTGTGCAGTATTAGGTCGACGAAGCTGACCTTCGGGGTTCGAATCGCTTGCAGCAAGATCATCATCCTGACGACCCTTCCTCCCGATGCAGCTTCGCCGCAGGGAGTCCGGGTCAGCGACTTCGAAGGCCTTTCTGAGGTTAGGCCTGGAACGACGACGGTCCTTGAGCAGCTCCTCGTGCGGGGTGCCTACGCGATCATCAGGGCGGCTGGGATGAAATCGGTGGAGGTGCTTCGCAATGAGTGAGGGCGGGATCGACGTGGACGAGATTGTGCGGAAGCGACGGCGGAGCGCCGAATTTGGGCTGCCGATCAAGGATCCTCTGACAGGCTACATTGTGGCTCGGCCGTCCCTACCGCCAGGGGATGATCTCCTTCAGGCGCCCCCTTCTCAGCGGGGTCCGAAGCGGGGGGAAACGAGAGTTGCTCGGCAAGAGTTCAAGGAGCACTCCCAGCGACTTCGCAAAGGGCGGCGCGTCGATCGCTCAGGGCGCCTTCAGTATGATGCGAGCGGCCGACTTGTCATCTCCTTCGGCAAGTACCGTGGGAAGCTGCTCAAGGATGTCCCGCGAGGCTACCTTGAATGGATGCTCAAGAACATCCTGTTGGACTACACAGCCCAGAGGATCGTGAAAAATGAACTCGGCCGTCGGGGCATCTCGCACCCATAGTGAGGCCCCCTTGGTTTCCCAGGAAACCGTGCCAAGCACCCGCGTGAAACGCAGGCGGCGCTGGGGTCCCTCCGCCCAGCGCCGCTCCGCGCATTGGGCCGCTCGTGTGCAGTCCGGTGTCGAACCCGCACCTGAGGAGAGGGGGCCTTTCGCGGCCCCCTCTCCTCAGACTCCTCTCCCCCACAGACGGCCCCGCGAGGATTCGAACCTCGACCCTCGGATTAACAGTCCGAGATCGCTACCAGTTAGACTACAGGGCCAACCGCCGCCCCTTGGCCGAGCGCCTCCTTAAACGTTCCGAGATCGGCGCCCGAGCGGAAGGCCTTTGCCCGATCGACACGCTCGCTCGCGCGCATGCCCGGGTTCGATCGCGACGAGACGCGCCGCATCGCGCGCCTCGCGCGCCTCGACCTCGACGACGCGGAAGTCGAAGCCCTCGCGCGCGACCTGGACGCGATCACGCGCGCGTTCTCGGACCTCGCCGATTTCGCCGCGGCGCTCCCCCCGCCCGCGCCGCCCGCGGCGACGACCCCGCGCGACGACGTCGCCGCACCTGCGCCAGAAAGGGTCGTCGAGGCGATCCACGCGGCCTTCCCGCGCCGCGACGCCGCGACGGGGGCGGTGCGCGCGCCCAAGGGGGCGCCATGAGCGCGGGACCGGTCGCGAACGTGGAGCGCGCCCTTTCGCGCCTCGGCGACGATCCCTTCAATGCCTTCACGCACGTCGCCCGCGAGGCGGCGTTCGAACGCGCGCGCAGGCTCGAGGCGGAAGGGCCGCAAGACCGCCCCCTCTGGGGCCGCGTCGTGAGCGTGAAGGACAACATCGCCGCGCGCGGCATGCCGATGACGTGCGGCTCGCGGCACCTCGCGGAATACGTCGCGCCCTACGACGCGACGGTCGTCGCGCGGCTCCTCGACGCCGGCGCCATCGTCATCGGCAAGACCAACATGGACGAGTTCGCGGCCGGGTCCTCCGGCGAAAACTCCGCGTTCGGGCCTACGCTCAACCCGCGCGACCCGACCCGCGTCGCGGGCGGGTCGTCCTCGGGCGCGGGCGCCTCCGTCGCCTCGGGCGTCGTGGAACTCGCCCTCGGGAGCGACACGGGCGGCAGCGTCCGCGCGCCCGCATCCTTCTGCGGCGTCGCCGCGTTCCGGCCCTCGCACGGCCGCGTCCCGCGCCACGGGCTCGCGGACCTCGCGATGAGCCTCGAATCGCCCGCGCCGATCGCGCGCACGGTCCGGGACCTCGCGGTGCTCCTCGACGCGACGGCCGGCGCGGACCCGCGCGACCCCCGAACGGCGGGGGCGCCGCGGCCGCGCTTCGCCGAGACCCTCGCGAAGCCGCTCGAAGGGCTGCGCATCGGCGTTCCGTCGGCGCTCTTCGAAGGCGTCGCGCCGGACGTCCGCGGCCCCGTCGAACGGGCGCTCGCGAAGCTCGAGGCCGCCGGGGCGCGCGCGACGCCTGTCGATCTCCCTGGCCTCGCGCACGCGCTTTCAGCGTATTACGTCCTCAACTACGCCGAGTTCGCGAGCGCCATGCAGCGGCTCGACGGCATCCGCTACGGACGCCCCGGTCCCGTCGACGTCCCCTACGAGGCCTCGGCCGCCGCGTCGCGGGCGTCGTTCGGGCCCGAGGTGAAGCGTCGCATCCTGCTCGGAACCTTCGTGACGTCTCGGGAGGAGCGCGGCCGGTGGTACGATTCCGCGGTCGCGGCGCGCGGCGTCATCGCGGAAGCCTTCGCGCGCGCGCTCGCGGACGTCGACGTCCTCGTGGGGCCGACGATGCCGGTCCGCGCGTTCCGGGTCGGCGAGCGCGTGACGGATCCGCGCGAGATGTATGCGGCGGACGCGCTCACGGTGTCGGCGAACCTCGCCGACGTCCCCGCGGGGAGCGTCCCCGTCGAGGCTGACGGACTGCCGGTCGGTCTCCAGGTGATCGGCCGGCGCGGCGAGGACGAGCGCGCGCTCGCAGCGATGGCGTTCGCCGAGCGGCATGCGGGGGCGCGCGCGTGACGGGCGCGCGCATCGGGCTCGAGGTCCACGCATACGTGGCCACGCGGGCGAAGCTCTTCTGCCCATGCGACGCGGACTTCCTCCGCGCCCCGCGAGCGAACGCGAACGTGTGCCCGACCTGCGTGGGCGAGCCCGGCGCGAAGCCGATGGCGCCCAATCGCGCGGCGATCGAGGCCGCGATCGCCCTTGGCCGCGTGTTCGGCTCCCGGGAAAGGCCGGATGCGACGTTCCTGCGGAAGCACTACTTCTACCCGGACCTCGCGTCGAACTACCAGCGTACTTCGACGCCCATCGTCGAGGGGGGGTCGCTGCTCGGTGTGCGCCTTCGCGAGATCCATGTGGAGGAGGATCCCGGCGCCTACGATCTCGCCACGGGACTCGTGGACTACAATCGCTCGGGCGCTCCCCTCCTGGAGATCGTGACGGAGCCCGATGTCGCGTCTCCGGCGCAGGCGAGGGCCTTCCTGGAAGAGCTGCGCTTCGTTCTTTCGGCGCTCGACCTCGGGCGGACGGCGGCTGGCGTCAAGGCCGACTGCAACGTCTCGGTCGCGGGCGGCGAGCGCGCCGAGGTGAAGAACGTGAATTCCCCCCGCAACGTCGAGCGCGCGGTCGCCTACGAGGTCGAGCGGCAGCTCGAGGCCGTCGCGCGCGGCGAAAAGCAAGCGAGGGAAACGAGACAATTCGACGAAGCCACGGGTCGGACCTCGCGACTGAGGGCGAAAGAGTCCGAGGCCGACTACCGATACTTCGCCGATCCCGACCTGGGTCCGATCGACGTCGCCGCCCTGTCGCGCGCGCTCGCTCCGGCGGAGTCGCCGCTTGCGCGACGCGCGCGCCTTGCCGAGGCCGCGGGCGTGCCCGAGGTCGAGGTGGCTCCCATCCTTGAGGAGCGCGCGCTCGCCGACGCCTTCGAGGGCGCGGCGGCGCGCGCCGGCTGGAGGCCCGCTTACGACTTCTTCATCCGCGACCTGCGCGCGGAGCTCGGCTTCCGGGGCATCCCGTTCGCCGCCGCCCGCGTGACCGCGGAGGACGCGGCCGCGCTCGTCGAGGCGCTCGCCGCGCGGCGCGTCACGCCGCAGGTGGCGACGCGACTGCTGCGCGAGGGGCTTGACCGTGGCGGTCTCGCCGCCGCGCTCGCTGCCGAGGCCGGCGCCATCGTCGTCGGGGACGCGCTCGCGGAGGCGGCCCGCGCCGCGGTGCGCGACAACCCGAAGGCTGTCGCGGACGTCCGCGCCGGAAGGGCCGCAGCCGTGAACTTCCTCGTCGGTCAGGCGATGCGCGCGCTCAAGGGACGCGGCGACCCTGGGGCCGTCCGCGCCGCTGTGGAGCGCGCGCTCGAGGACGCGTCGTAACTCAAGGGAGGAGCGCCGTCACGGTCCTCTCCGCCCGATCCACGCTCGGGTGCTTGAGGAGGTCGTGGAAGAGCGGCCCCAACCCTTCGTTCGCGCCCGCGATCAGGAGGTCGCGGGGGACGGACACGTACGAGCGCACGAAGGCGCCCGTGAGCGCGTCGCGCTCCGTGCAGACCATGTCGGTGATCTGCAGGCCGGGGGTCGGGTTCTTCTCCTTCCAAAGCGAGCCGTCGACGATGTCGAGGTAGTACCAGCCCGTCGTGTCGCCGACGATCCTGCTGTCGTCATCGACGGCCACGATGAGCGAGGTCCGCGTCGCGCCTCCCGCGCACGTCGTCACGACGGCAGGCGGAGCCTGGGCGACGGCGAGCGGCAGCGCCACGAGGAGCGCCACGAGACCCACCGCGCCGATTCGGATCTTGTTCGTCATCAAAGCTGTTCACCCTCAGAGAGGCCGCGTCTGCGGGACGCTCGGCGCGCGAGGGCGGCGGCGGGGGCCACCGCGGAGAGAACGGTCACGTCGGACGGATCGTTCCATCGCACGTCAATGCCTCACAGGGTGCTCGGTCGCGTGCCCTATTTAGTCGTTCGCCGCGACCGCGAGGAACGAGGGGCGGGGGATATCCTTCCAGGGGGCGCGATCGCTGAATAAAATGGCCTGGAAATCCCGCTCCGACGGTCGCCGGAGGCGAAAAAAAGGGGCCGACGGGGCGGCGAAACCGCCCCGCCGGTCCAAGAGCCGAGGTCTAACGGTCGAGGACGATCGGGGGATCGTCCGGCAGCCAGACCACGATGCCGGGGGTCGCATCCGCGATGAGCAGATCCGTCCCGTACGCGACGTAGCTCCTCACGAAGGCTCCCGTGAAGATGTCGCGCTCGGTACAGACGCGGTCCGTGATCTGCAGACCGGGCCTGTTGTTCGACTCTTTCCACACGGACTGGTCGCGCAGGTGCACGTAGTACCAGCCCTCCGTGTCCGAATGCAGGCGCATGTCGTCGTCGATGGCATACGCCCATGTCGTTTCGGTCGTGCCACCCGTACAGGTGGTCGTGACCGTCGGCGCGCTGTCGGCGGCGTCGGCGCCCACACTCGGATTCATGCCCAGCGACAGGCCGACAACGGCGAGCGCCAGGACTCCTTTCTGTTTCCAACCCAACACAATCACCTCCAACGTTCTTGGTGGGTAAGGGTAACGCTCGGGTCCCCGGGTATAAGCGGGTACGCGCCGGGCCCCAGGGACCGCGGTCGAAGGGGTTCAGGTCGCTTGCGGGGGCGTCCGCGCCGCTCCGAAACCGATAAGGACCGCCCCACGTTCGCGGTGGCGTGAGCGGGCTTCCGCCGCCGGGACGGTTCGCGGCCGTCCTTTTCGACGTCGACGGCGTTCTCATCGATTCCATGCCCCGTCACTACGAGGCGTACCGCCGCGTGCTCGAGCCGCGGGGGATCCGCGTGGGGCGGCGTGAAGTCTACCTGAACGAGGGTCAACGGTCCCACGAGATCATCCTCGGCCTCGCGGCCCACGCGGGGGTGCGGCTCGAACCGGACGACGTCTCGGCGATCGCGGAGGAGAAGCAGCGCGTCTTCCAGTCCTTCGGCCGCGCGGCGCCGTACCCCGGCGCCGACGAGCTCGTGACCGACCTCCATGCGGCGGGCTACAAGCTCGCGCTCGTCACGGGCACGCGGACCGCGAACCTGAGGTTCCATCTCGACGAGGCCTTCCTCTCGCGCTTCGACGCCATCGTCGCGGCCGAGGACGTGAAGCAGGCGAAGCCTTATCCCGAGCCCTACCTCGCCGCCATGCGGAAGCTCGGCGCCGAGGCCTCCCGCACGCTCGTGGTCGAGAACGCTCCGCTCGGCGTGAAGGCCGGGAAGGCCGCCGGAGCCGTGGTCGCGGCCGTGACCACCACGGTCTCGAAGGAAGACCTCAAGGCTGCGGACGTGGTGCTCCCCGCCATCGAAGGGGTCCGACGGATCCTCTCGGGAGACCTCGCATGAAAGCCACCGCCGACGCGCGCGCGAACATCGCCTTCATCAAGTACTGGGGACGCGCGGACGACGAGTTGAACCTCCCCCTCAACACCAACATCGGACTCACGGTCGAGGCGCTCCGCACGCGCACGACCGTCGAATTCGACGCCGCCCTCCGCGAGGACGTCTTCACGCTGAACGGCGCCCCCCAGAAAGGCAAGGGACTCGCCCGCGTCACGCGCCACCTCGACCACATCCGCAAGGCGGTGGGCAACTCGGCCCGGGCCCGCGTCGCGAGCGAGAACGCTTTCAGCGCCGACGCCGGTCTCGCCTCGTCCGCAAGCGCCTTCGCCGCGCTCACCGTCGCGGCCTTCGAGGCGCTCGGCGTCCGGAAGACGCCCGAGGAGGCCTCGACGTACGCTCGTCTCGGCTCCGGCAGCGCCGCGCGCTCGGTCCTCGGCGGCTTCGTCGAATGGAAGGCGGGGACGACGCACGAGGCGAGCCGCGCCGTCGAGCTCGCGCCACCTTCGCACTGGGACGTGCACGACGTCGTGCTCGTGTTCTCGGGCGCCGAGAAGAAGGTCGGCTCGAGCGAGGGACACCCCCTCGCGAAGACGAGCCCCATGAACGACGCGCGCCTCGCCGAGGTCGAGAAGCTCTTGCCCGTCGTGCGGAAAGCGATCCGCGAGCGCGACGTCGCCGGGATGGCGCGCGCGACGGAGCTGGACGCCCTCCTGATGCACGCCGTCATGATGACGAGCGATCCGTCGCTCGTGTACTGGACGCCCGAGACCGTGGCGGGGATCCACGCCGTGCGTCAATGGCGCGAGGAAGGCGTGCCCGCCTTCTTCACGATCGACGCGGGACCGAACGTCCATGTCTTCGCCGCGGGGGCCGCCGCCGCGCGGGAGGTCGCCCAGCGCGCCGAGCGCGAGCTCGGCCTCGCGCCCGGGGACGTCATCGCGAGCGGCCCCGGGGCGGGCGCCAGGGTGCTCCGCGAGCACCTCTTCTGATCAGGGCCTGAATCGCCTCCAGGCGAGCGCGATTCCGAGGACGCTCCCCGCGAGGCCGAGGCCCGCGACGGGAATCGGGCTCGCCGCGGCCATGCCGCTCGATTGCGTGAGCAGCTCGCCGCCCTCTTCGAGGTCGGCGTCGTGCGAGGAGACGCACGCCTCATCGGGCTTCCCGTCGAGGAGCGGGCGCTTGAGGAGCAGGATCACGTCCTCGACCGCTTCGCTCCCGCCGATGTAACCGTTGCGCTCCGCGACGGCCCGGACCCGTACGAGGATCGAATCCTGCGGGGCGTCCTCGCCGACGACGAGCGTGAGGACCGCGCTCCCGTACGCGCGGTTCGCGAGTCCGTTCAGCGTCGGCTGCAGCGGCATGGAGAGCGTCGCGGGCGAAACGGTCGCCATCACGTGGAAGGGCGCCTCCACGACGTGCAGGCGGACGGTGGTCGCTTCGAGCGAGTGGGCGGCCATCGAGTAGCCGTACTCGACGACAAGCGGGAGCGAGACGACGCTCCCCGTCCCGACGGCGTCCTCGGGACCCTTCACGCGGAGGGCGACGCTCGAAGCGGCGAGTTCGGGCAGCTGCGCCGCCGCGGTAGGACCGAGGGCGATCGCGATCGCGAGCACGGCGATCAGCGCGGGTGCGGTTCGCATGCCCCTTCGACCGTGACCGGGGGTCATCCCTTTTCTGGATGGAGGCTTTTCGCGACCTTGCTTGAGGGTCGCCCGAAGGCCGCGAGGCTCGATTGCCCCGCGGCGCGCAGACGCTCCTTCGGAACCACGAGCCTCGCGACGTCGATCTCGCGCCATTCGAGGGCGAGATCGGCGAGGTAGCGGCGGGCCGTCTCGCTCACGGTCGGCGCGACGAGGATGCCGCGCACGCCGTCGCCGCGCGCGCCTTTCTCGCGCTCGACGTAACGGCGCAGCTGCTCGACATCGCCCACCGTCGCGGCGCGGCGCTTCACCTCGACGACCACGCGCCGGCCGCGGGCGTCGACGCCGTAGAGGTCCATCGGGCCGCGACCCGAAGCCCTTTCCCGTCTCCAGAACGTGAAGCCGGGCTCGATCGCGTCGGGGCTCCTCGCGAGCGCCGCCTGGAGGTCGTCCTCGGTCCCGACGAGAGCGAGCTCGACGCCGTCCGCGAGCTCGAGCGCGGCGACCGCGTGGACTTCTTCGAAGACCATCCGGACGGTTTCGCGGGGCTTGTCGCGCGTCGCGCTCACGACCAGGCGGTCGTTCTCGACCGTCGCCTGGAACTCGCAGCCCGGAGGCTGCCAGTTGACGGGCTTGAGCTTCGTCGCGGTGTGGACAAGGAGGGTCCCGTCGGGCTTCAGGAGCACCAGGCGGTCCCCCGCGGGGAGCTCCGACGAGGCGCGCCCGCGGTACTCGATCGCGCAGCGGCCGATGACCTGGACGAGCTTGGTCCCGAAGGCCTCGCGCAGAAACGGCGCGGCGGCGTCGGGGGCGAGGTCGGCGAGGGCGCGGTAGGCCACGCGGCGGGAAAGGCGCGGGGCCTCAAGACGCTTGTTCCCGTTCGGCAAGGGCCTTCTGGGCCCGCGACGAGCGGGGCGGGGGCGTCACGCGGAGGATGCGCCATCCCCGGCGCTTCGCGAAGAGCGAGAGCCGCAGGTCGGGATTCACGACGACGGCGTGCCCGACGGCCTCCAAAAACGCGACGTCGGACCAGTGGTCCGAGTAGGCGGTGGACTCCGTGAGGTCGATCGCGCGCTCGGCCGCGTACTTCACCATCGCGTCGCGCTTCTCGGCGCCGTAGAGGGGGCCCTCAACGCGGCCCGACCAGATGCCCTCCTCGACGTGCGGCTCGCACGCGATGATGTCCACGTCCTCGCCGATGTACTTCTTCGCGTGCTCGATGAGGGGCCGCAGCGCCGTCGTCACGATCACGAGCCGGTCGCCCCGCTTGCGGTGCTCGTCGAGAAGCTTGAGCATGTCCGGGAAGAAGAGCTCCTTGAGCCGCTCGTCCCAGATCGCGGCCATGCGCGCGTCCATGTCGCGCTGACGGACGCCCTTGAGCATGCCGTAGCCCAGACGCACGTGCGTCGAGCGCTTGATGATGCGCGCCTTGTAGAGGCCCGCGAGGAACGCGCCGCGCGCGAGGACGGAGGCGAGCTTCCCGGTGACGTACGTGTAGTAGGCCGCGCGGACGGGCTTCGACCGGAACGCGCGGGCGCGCGCGTACCCCTCGCGGCCGAGGCTGAGGCCGAGCACGACGCCCGCGTCGGCGTCGATGAGGGTGTGGTCGAAGTCGAAGAACGCCGCGCGCGCCACGCGTCTGCACTCGGATGCGCGCTCGATAAGGCTTTCGCGACCGACCGAAGCGCTCATGGCCCGCCGCCGCCTCCCGAAGGCGATGGCGGCGTTCAAGCTCTACTACCTGGGGCCGAGCCACTACTGCGAGAAGGCCCGGGCCATCCTCGCGTACAAGCGCATCCCCTTCAGGATCGTGGAGGTGCCGTACGGGAACCACCAGAAGGTCATCCGGGCGAGCGGCCAGGACTACGTCCCCTGGATCGAGACGGGCCCGGGCCGGGGCGTGGCCTGGCCCGAGGTCGCGGATTGGGCCGAGAGGACGAAGCCGGCGCCGACGCTCTACCCGGGCGACGCGAAGGTCGCCCGCGCGCGGAGCCGCATCCTCGAGAGCTGGGCGCACAACGTGGTCGAGGAGGCGGTCTGGAAGTACGTCGTCGCGGACGTGCCTTCGGTGCTCGCGGACGACCAGGAGCGCTGGGTCTTCGTGGAGATGCAGGAGCGCAAGCGGGGCCCTCTCGAGCTCATGGCGAAGCGCAAGGCCGAGTTCCTCAACGGCGTGAAGGAGGTGTGCGGCCTCGCGCAGGACCTCCTGGCCGAGAAGCCCTTCCTCCTCGGCGACGCCCCGAGCCTCGCCGACTTCGCCCTCCACGGCGCGTTGCATCCTTTGCGGTTCTCGGGGAACGAGATTCCCCGGGGCTTCAAGGCCCTCCGGGCGTGGCAGAAGCGGCTCGACCGGGCGATCGAAGCGTAGCTACTCGCGGAACTCGATAGCGTCGACGACCCCGTCGGCGTCGGCGTCGACGCCTTCCACGATGCGCGCGTCCGTGCCGGGCCGGAATGCGTTCCCGCGCGCGACCTCGTCGAAACGCGTGGTGAACGCGAGGACGGCCGCGCGCGTGCCCGTGTAACGCCGCCCCGCGAGGAGCAGGATCTCGTGCTCGCGCGAGAGCGGATTCGGCGCGCGGACGATGACGCCGATCTCGTCCTCGAGGTAAGTTCTCCGCGAGGCGTCCGAGACGACCGCGCCATAGGGCACGCCCGCGGCCTCGTGGTGCTCGAAACGCACGGGGAGGCCGTCGTTCATGCGCGCCGTCACCGCGTTCACCGCGGGGCCGCCCACGAGGATGAGGTTCCGCTTCAGATCGTCCTCGCGGATCTCCGTGTCGAGCTTGACGGAGCCCTCTGGCGGGAACGTGAGGTAGGTGCCGAGGAAGAGGCCGAGCTGGATCGCGTGCGCGCCGTCCTTCGACCGCGCCTTGTACGGCCCATGCGGTTCGGGACTCCCGACGACGATCGTCGCGTGCAGCGACCCGTCGACGACGAACGGCGCGAGGTAGCGGCGTTCACCTGGTTTCGCTCCGGCGATCTTCGGCGCGGGCGCCATCTCGCGCAGCGCCACCGCGAAGCCGCCGTCCTCGACGTCGTACACGGTGACGTCGCGCGCGCCCCGCTCGCCCGCACGCCGCGAAGCCGAGACGAGGCCGGATCGCGCCATCTGGCGCAGGTGGTAATGCGCCCGTTGGGATCCGACGCGGCAGCGGCGCGCCACCTCCGCGAGCGTGGCGGGGCCCTCGACGAGCGCGCGCAGGATGGCCCACGCCTGCGGCGAGAGCGCGGTGCGGAGCCGCTTCGGATCGACGACGCGGACGGGGAGGCTCAGGGTCTCGCCGTCGCGATCGTCCACGAGGTAGGGCATACCCTTGGAACGATCTCCCAGGCTTAAAAAATTCCCTGAATCCAAAAAAAGCATTTTAGATGCTTTCATGAGGCCGAGCCGTCCCTTCCCCGGTCCTGTGTGCGGCATCTTCGCCATCACCACGAAGGGGCAGGCGGCGGCCCCCCTCCTCGCGCGCGGCCTCGAGACGCTCGAGTACCGCGGCTATGATTCCGCCGGCATCGCCACGTTCGACGCCGACGGGCGCCTCCACGTGCGCAAGGCCGTGGGCCCCGTGTCGGACGTCGCTCCGAAGGCCGTCGGGCTTCCCGGCATCGTCGGCCTCTCGCACACGCGCTGGGCGACGCATGGCGGGGTGACGGACGCGAACGCTCACCCGCACCCCGACTGCGCCGAACGCGTCGCCATCGTGCACAACGGCATCCTCGACAACCATGATTCGCTCCGCGCGGAGCTCAGGGGCCGCGGCCACCGCTTCCGCTCCGAGACCGACTCGGAGGTCGTCGCGCACCTCATCGAGGAGAATCTCGCCGCGGGCCTCGCTTTCGAGGACGCGTTCGTGGCGGCCGTCCGCCGACTCGAAGGGCAGTACGCGCTCGCCGCGGTCGCGGCCGCGCGTCCCGGCGTCATCGCCGCGGCCCGCTCCGGCGCGCCGCTCGCGATCGGACTCGGGACGGACGCGACGTACCTCGCCTCCGATGCCCTCCCGTTCATCGGCTTCACCGACCGCGTCATCTTCCTCGAGGATGACGAGATCGCGTTCCTCGACCCCGCCGGCGCGACCGTGCGCAACGGCGAAGGCCCCGTCGCGCGCGAGCCGACGCGGGTCGCGATGGACGCCTCGCAGGCGACGAAGGGCTCCTTCCCCCACTTCACGCTCAAGGAGATCCACGAGATCCCCGACGCGATGCGCGCGGCGCTCGCCGCCACGACGGACGACCAGCTCCGCGACGCGGCGCTCGAGATCCTCCGCGCGAAGGACATCGTCATCACCGCGGCCGGCTCCTCGCGCTACGCTTCGCTCATCGGACGCTCGCTCCTCGCGAACCTCGCGGAGACGTACGCGGAGGTCGTGCTCGCGGCGGAGTTCGAGCCGCTCGCCCGCGCGCTCTCGCGCGGCGCGCTCGTGATCGCCGTGTCGCAGAGCGGCGAGACGCTCGACGTCATCGAAGGCGTCCGCGCGGCGAAGGCGCAGGGCGCGCGCGTCCTCGCGCTCGTGAACGTCCCAGGATCGTCGCTCGCGCGCATGGCGGACGTCGTGCTCCCGCTCGCGGCCGGCCCGGAGATCGGCGTCGCGGCGACGAAATCGTTCGCGAACCAGGTCGTCGCGTTCTCGCTCCTCGCGCACGCGTGCGCGAACCGCATCGGCGAGGCGCGCGAAGGCATCGAGGCCGCCGCGCGCGCCGTCGCGGACCTCGTCGCCTCGGAGCGTGTCGCGATCCAGCGCACCGCGCGCGAGCTCGCCGTGAAGCGCGACGTCTACCTCGTCGCGCGCGGCGTGCACTTCCCGGTCGCCTCCGAGGGCGCGCTCAAGATCAAGGAGCTCGCCTACATCCACGCCGAGGGCATGCCCGCGGGCGAGCTCAAGCACGGCACGCTCGCGCTCATCGAGCGCGGCGTCCCGGTCATCGCGCTCACGGGCACGGGCGACAACCGCAAGCACCTTCTCGCGACCGTCGCCGAGGTGCGCGCCCGCGGCGCGACCGTCATCGGCGTCGCGGAGGAGAACGCGCCCGGGTTCGACACGTGGATCCGCCTCTCGGCCGTCGAGGAGCGCTTCCAGCCCCTCGTCGAGGCCGCGGCCCTCCAGCTTCTCGCCTACGAGATCGCGGTCGCGCGCGGGCACAACCCGGATCGGCCCCGCAACCTCGCGAAGTCGGTGACGGTGAAGTGAGGCGAAGTCTGAAACTATAAGTATAACTGCGACATAAATGTCGTTGTCGATAAGAATGTTTCGACATGACATTGTCAGAGGCCTGATGGAGGACCACGCGCGCGGGTTGGGCCTCACGGTCGCCGAGGTTCGCGCGCTCCACCCGGCCGCCGAGGTCCGTCGGACGGCCGTCCTCGAAACGCTCCGTCGCCTCGAGGAATTGGGACTCGTGTCCGTCCTCCCCGCGACGCGCGACCGGCCCGCGCGGTACCGTTGGATCGGGCCATTGCCGGACGACGCGCGACCGTTCGGCCTCGACATGCGGCGCGTGAACCGCGACCAACGGCTTGCGCCCGAGGAGCGCGTCGAAGCTTCGGCCCTTCTGTCGCAGACGTTCCTCGTCGGCGGTGACGCGTGAACGTCCCGCGCGACGTCCTCGCGTGGGTCGTCGACGCGCTCGAAGCGGAAGGCCTCGATACGGCCGTAACCGGGAGCTTCGCGCTCAACTACTACGGCGTCGTCCGCGCCACGCACGACGCCGACGTGAAGGTCGCGCTTGCGAAGGACATCGACGAGCGCATCGCCAGGGCTGGCGAGCGCCTCGCGCGCGAACGGATGTTCCGGATCGTCGACGACACCACGTTCGAGCACCGCGGCTTCACGGTGGAAGTCTATCCCGCGCGCGACGCGATCGACCGCGAGGCGATGAAGCGACGCCGCAGCGTGACGCTTTTCCCGGGTCTCGCCCGACGGTTCTGGATCGTGGCGCCCGAAGACCTCATCCTCATCAAGATGCGGGCGTACCTGGAGTACCCGGCGAGCACGAAGCACCTCGACGACGTCAAGCTGCTCCTCGCCGCCCGCGGCGACCTCGACGTCGCCTACCTCGACGACCGCCTCCGGCGCCACGGCTTCGTGACGACCTGGGAGCGCGCGATCGAAGGGCGTGCTTGAAGGCGGCCCGCCGCCTTGGAAGGCAGAGGGCGCACCTTTCTCGACTCGGCCGTGAAGAACAGGTTCCACCGACCGACGGCTGTCCCGGCTGGGGGTCCACCACCCGATGCTCGCGCGGGTCAAGGGCGAGGAAAAGGACGACCTTAAGACGTGATGCGTACTCTGACGCCCGTGACAACGTAGGCTTGAAGTGGCTGCAGGCTACCCTAATTTTGTCGCTCATCCGCGCACCCGATCTCGATCGGGTCGCTGTCGATAGCAAATATGTGGTCGGGGGGGGCTTCCGGTCGCCGATGAGGCGAACACTCCCCATCATCCTGGTCGTGAGCATGATGACGATCGCGCTGCCGCTGTCGAACGCCGGTCCCCTCGACGGAGCCATGAACGAGGCCGACGGGATTCGTGAACTGGTCACGCGCGGCCCCGACTTCGGCGATGTTCCGATCGCTGGTACTTACATCGACCACGCCACAGGCCTCCTGTGGGATTACGACGGCGAAACGGTCTCGCCAAACGGTGGGGACGACGACCCATCGCGATGGTGGTCGATCGCCTTCTACAGCAAGGGCGAATACATGACGCCGCTCGGCGTCAACCACTTTGGATGGGGCGCCTACAATCCCGCGAGCGTTGAATGTGCGCACGACTGGTGCGCTCGCATCGAATACTATGGGCTCGGCGAACATGTCGTCGCTTTCCGCGCGCGATGGTTCGATACCGGCAACCCGTGCCAACCCCAAGTTCATTGTCCTGACGGCGCGATGAACCACGTGTGGCAAACGCCCCCGGGTTCACCTGTGACATGGCTGGACAAAATCGTTCATGGCAATAGTCAACCCGAGGGCCGCGGCGTCATCGAATACGAGTTCATCGTCGACGGCGTCCTCTACAGGTGCTGCTTCCGGGAGTACTGAACGCTCATGAAATCCATGACCACGCTCGTGCTCTCGATGCTCATTTTCTCCTCGACGTCCAGTCACGGAACCTTTGTCGATGGCGTCGATGAATTTGAGGGCCCGGGCTGGTCGTGGAGTCGTGTCCACATTGAAAACGCAAGCAACATCGTAGTCCGGATCGAATACGAATCCGAAGTGGTTCCCGGAAAGCCCGACGAGGTACGGGCCACCCTCTACGATTCAGGAAATAAAATGTTGACGACGGCAAATGTCGTGTCAATCGCGAATGCGCCCTCGATCGAGGCGGAGGCGGCCGGGCAGGAAAGTACGCACTTCTTGGTAACTACTCATGGGACAGCTTCCGGTTTCTGGCACTTTCCCTTGGCTCATTCCGACGGCCGACGGCTGACAGGCGACTATAGCATATTGACCTGGGCCGTCGGCCCATTCACCCGTTGGAATGTCAGCCTTTCCACCATCGACGGCTCCCTAGACGTCGTCTCTACGACCCGCGGAAACGCTACCTACGCGCTCACAACGAACGAATTTGATGGCGGGGCCAGGCTCACCGCTTACCCTGCGGCTCGCGTCAATCTTCATGCAAAAACCGAGATCTCCGCAAACGCTATGATGATCGGGACCTTCGGCGCCATCACCGGCCTACAACCGACGGAGCGCATTTGGGCTCACGGACCCAAAGGGGATCCCATCGCGTGCCCCTGCCACTTTCTCGATTCCTTACAGAATGAAAGCTGGGGGCCTGGCGCGTACACGTTCCACCACTTCGGCGCGGCCTACCCGGCGTGGTATGGCAACCTTCCGTCGACACCGCCTCCGCCGGTCCTCCTCGGCGTCATCGCGACCCCGCCACCGTGAGACGGCCGCCTCGTCACGCCGCCGCCTTGAGCCGCCCGACGACGAAGTCCCGCTCCAGGCTCGCGAGGAGGTGCCCCGCGCGCGGGCCGCGGGCGCGGCCGAGGAACGCCGCGTAGAGCGCGGCGAAGCCCTTCGCGCCCGGGAGTCCGGATTCCTTCGACGTCTCGTGCACCGTGTTGTGGATCGCCTCGGCCGTCCACTTCGCGTCGGCGAGCTTCGCGGCGAGGGCGCCGAGGAAGGCGCGTTGCGCGGCGTCGAGGCCCGCGACCATCGCGGGGGCGAGGTCCTTCTTGATCTCCGTCTTCGCGTCCTCGGGCGCGAAGCGTTCGAGCCACCAGCGCGCGTGCGCGACGCGCTCCTTCAGGTGCTCCACGGCCTCGTCGGTGAGCTTCGCGGGCACGATCTCCGTGCGCACGAGCGATTCGAGGACGCCGTCCCATGACGACTTGAGCTGCGCGAGGAGCACGAGGTGGTTGTAGGGCACCTTCGGGGGCGCCTCCTTGGGGATCTCGCCCGAGGGCTGCGAGAGCTCGTACGTCCGGTCGAGGTCCTTGAACTGCGCCTCGGCGCGCGCGGCCTCGCCGCCCGTGAAGTACGCCTGCTCCCAGCGGTCGTAGTCGTTCACGAGGTCCACGATCCACGCGCCCGTGTCGAAGTCGATGTGACGGTTCGGCTGCGAGCGCATGAAGAGGAAGCGCAAAACCTCGGGCGGCGTCATCGCGAGCATGTCGGTCGCGCTCACCGCGGTGCCGGTCGAGGAGTGCATCGCGCCGACGCCCTTGACCTGCACGAACTCGTACACGGTGCGCACGGGCGGCGCGTAGCGGTACACCTTCTCGACGATCTCGACGCCCGTGTCCCACGACGAGCCGGCCGCGGCGTGGTCTTTGCCCATCGCCTCGAAGGTCACCTCCAGGAACTTCCAGCGCGCGGGCCAGTCGACGCGCCACGGAAGCTTGCCCTCGCCGGGGACGCGGATGTCCTTCTTGCCCTCGTGGCCGCACGCGGTGCAGCGGTATTCGATGTACGGGTATTCGTACAGCTCCGGGATGGGGCCGTTCAGGCGCGCGCAGCCCGCGCACTGCACGTTGAACGGAATCCAGTTCGTCGGAAGCTTGCCCTCGCGCTTCGCGACGCGCAGCATGATCTCGCGGATCTCCGCCGCGTGGTCCATCGCGTCCTTCGTCGCGTCGAGGTACATGCCTTCGCGGTACATCTCGTGCGCGAGGAGCACCTTCGGGCGGACGCCCAGCTGCTCGAGGTCCGCGAGGAAGGGCTCGAGGAAGTGGTGCGCGTACGAGGGGTGCGAGCCGCAGGGACAGGGAATGTCCGAGAGCGGCTTACCGACGTGCGGCTCGTACGTCGCCTTGTCGAGGAACGGGTAGACCTTGCGGAGCGGGTCGTACGTGTCGCCGATGTAGATGAGCTCCGCGTCGTCGCCGAGCCCCTTCACGGCGCGATAGACGGCCTCCGTCGTGAGGACCTCGCGCATGTTCCCGACGTGGATGGGCCCGGACGGCGTGATGGCGGTCGCGAAGACGTGGTGCGAGCCGCGGCGGTGCAGCTCGTCGGCGAGGACGTCGGCCCAATGCATGGGAACCGGGGGGAAAGAGGACCCTCAGTATATAGGAAGCGGGGCGCGGGACCCGTCCTTGGCCCCGGTCGCAATCCTTAATACATGCACCCAAAGTCGATCGCGTCGGGAGTGCTATCGTGACGTCCTTCTCCACCCGCCGGCGCCCGACGACCGACCGCCGCATCGCCGCGCCTGCGCTCGTCGCGGCCCTCGTGCTTGCGCCCGCGTTCGCCGTGCTCGCCGCCCCGACCGCGGAGGCCGCGTCGCCGAACAAGGTGATCGTGACCCAGGTCGGCGTCTCGCAGAACAATGATGCCTACCACCTCACGAGCACGTTCCAGGGCGGCTCGATCAAGTACGGTCGCGGCGTCCTCGGTCCGCGCGAGGTCATCGACGCCTCGGCGCATCACGAGCGACGCGTCGCGTGGTTCAACGACACGCCGAAGCTCCGCCCGTTCGTCGTCGGCGACGTGATGACGGTCCGTGTCGATCTCGCCATCGCGACCGACGTCTGCGGCATCGGCGAGCAGGTGAAGACCTCCGCAACCTACTCGAACGCCGAAGCATCCCCCGTGTCCACGTCGGCCGGGTCCACGAACGTGGAATACACCTACCGGTCCACGATCGCCGCGCGGGGCCTCCAGGGTTCCACGCCCATGAAGCCGTACCACGAGATGCAGGACATCCAAATTGCGATCACCACGCGCTGCGAAATCGCGGGTCAACCCGTCCCGAACGGCCGCACGGAGAGGCTCGACGTTCTGATCAAGAACGTCCGGCTCGACAGCTGCCCGCCCGATGGCGTCCTTTCGGATCCGCACCCGGCGGAGAACTGCCCCGCCCCCTCGGACTACAAGATCGAGGTCCAGAGCCAGAAGCCCTCGAAGGCGCCCGCCGGGATCGGCGAATCGATCGACGTCGTCGCGGACCTCAAGGATCCGACGTGGGACGCGGCCTCGTGGTCGATCGCCGGGAACCTGCACAAGGTGGCCGACGCGCCGACCGCGTGGCAGCACGAAGGGACGTTCTCGGGCGGGGCCTATCGGTTCGTCAAGTCGTACACGGTGCGCGCGCCTCCCCTTCCGCAGGACGGCGTCGACGCCTACCCCGGCGCGATTCCGACGACGGCCTTCACCGTCACGGACGGCGCGGGCAACGCGCGGACGTTCCTCGTCGCCACGCCCGCCGACACGCGACCGCCGCCGCTCACGAACGCCACGGGCGACCGCTTCCTCGGCCTCGCTTCGCCCGCCGGATCGCATGCGCGCATCGACTGGAGCGCGTTCCCGAAGCCGGCCGATGTCAAGGACTGGAGGCTCGAATGGTGGACGAACAAGACGGAGGCGCACGCCCGCCTCGTCCACGAATACGAGGCCGCGATGCGCATCGCCTACACGGGCGGTCTGAACCGCTCGGACCTGGGGCTTCTTTTCTTCCGCTTGACGGCGATCGACCACGCGGGCAACGGGAAGAGCGAGCGCGGCGAGGTCCTCCTCAATGCGCACGAGCCGTTCGTCCGCCTCGGCATCGAGGACTTCACGGGGTCGGAATCGCTCCTCGAGCCGCTCGCGGGCGTGCTCGGCGGCGCCTCGCCGACCCTCCGCGTCGAGGCGAGCGACGACGAGATTCCCCCCGCGACGGGATTCGACCTCTCGCAGATCCGTTTCCATCTCTCGAAGAAGCAGGATTCGATAACGTGCTACCTCAACCCGGGCTTCCCCGGGACGGGCCGTTGCGGTGGCAAGTGGGTCACGGCCGGCGCCGGCCAGCAGACGTCGGCGATCGCGACCTGGCCCGCGACGCGCGCCGCGACGCTCCCCGCCTACGAATGGGTCCTCCCCCCTGACGTGCGCGCACACCTCGCCTCGGGTGAGGTCTTCCGCGTCCACGTCCGCGTCACGGATCCGGGAGCGAACGCCGTGGAGCGCTCCGCGCGCGTCCTCTACGACGTCGCCGCCCCCGCGGCCCTTGCGGAACCGGTCTTCCCGTCCGGCGCGGCGTCCCAGGGCGCGCCCGTCGCGATCCGCGCCTACATCCGCGACCCGGGCGCGATCCCCGACTACAACCGCGTCGAGGTTTCGCTGCGCGACCCTTCCGACGACACGCGCATCGTCCGGACCCTCGACGGCGCCCCCGCGGTCTTCGCGTGCGCGATCGGGGAAGAGGCGTGCGAATCCGACCGTCGGGGCCTCCACGGCGGCGTGAACGCGACCTTCCCGCGCGCGCCCCTCGGGACGTACGCGCTCGCGATGACCGCGACCGACGGCGCGGGCAATCCCTCGAAGACCTGGAAGTCGGGCGCCGCGACCGTCACCTTCGGCCCGCGCCTCGCCTTCGCCGGCGCGCCCTTCTATCGCGGCGGCGCCGAGCCGCGCCTCGAGAATCTCACGTTCCGCGCCGGCTACGCGGATGCGGAGGATGCGCGGGGCGGGCCCTGTCCGGGCGTGTGCCGCGTGGATTCGATCGCGCTCGAATATCTGCCCCGGAACGGCTCCTGGAAGCCGTTCCCCGTGATGCTCCGGGCCCCCTACCCGGAAACGCCACTGGGCGACGTCTACGCCTATGCGACGCCCGGCGGAATGCTTGCCGCCCCCGCGGACCTGCGCGTGATCGGCGGGCGCATCCGCGCCATCGCCGAGGTGACGATCGAAGGCGTGGCTTACCGCTCGGTCGTCGAGGCGCCCATCGCGAGCGTGCAGCCGGCGAGCTTCGCGTGGGTGTCCCCCGCGACGCCGTGGACGGTGTTCACGTGCGCCCCGAAGGGCGGACCGAACTCCGCGTGCGCGAACGCGACGGCGCATGCGCCCGTCATCGTCGCCTTCGATCGCGAAGGCGCGGAATGGACGCGGGCGACGCTCGTGATCCGCGACGCCGCGTCGGGCGCGGCGGTACCGTGCCACACCGCGTGCGCGGGACCGACGACCCACGAGATGTCGCCCGAGACCGTCAAGGGCGTGAAACGCTGGCGAGCCGACCCGACGCTCTTCACGACGCACGGCGAGTTCGAGGCCGAGGTCGCGCTCGAGACGGGCGGATCGTCCCTTCAGACGCACGTCGAGCGCCGCTTCTTCTCGTTCGAAGGGCGGTCGCCGCGCGCGGCGTTCTGCACCGACGCCGCGTACGCGCAAGAGGCGGATCTCGCGAACGCCCCTCCGGAGGCGCGCGCGTGCGAGATCGTCGCGGGCGCGGGCGGACGCGAGGTTGCCCGGACCTTCGACGTCGGGTACGTCTTCTTCACCGGCCTCGCGAACGTCACGGCGTTCAACCAGACGGGTTGGTGGAATCCCGGCCACGTCCAATTCGCGCTCGAGCGCGCCGCGGTCTTCGCGGGCGAGACGCGCTGGGCCGCGCCCTGGGAATGGAGCGCGCGCGTGGCCTCGGCCTCGACGCTCGACGGCTCGGGCGAGCGCGTGTACGCGCGCGTCCGCGTGGAGCTCCCGGTCGCCGACGCGGGCACCGCGTACGTCTTGCACGCGAACGTCACGACGGACGCCGTCGGTCCCCTGGGGCCCCTGCGCGCGTCGGCGGCGCGGGCCATCCTGTTCGACGGGCGGGGCCTCGAAAACCTGCCCTCCGCCCCCGCAAGCTTCGCGGCGCGGCCGGGGCCCGGCGCGGGGGAGGTCAACCTCTCGTGGGCGCCGCCCTCGAGCGACGGCGGATCGCCCGTGCTGGGCTACCGCGTGGTCGCGGACGGGAAAATGATCGCCTTCGTCGAGGGCACGTCGTTCGTCGACCGCCGCGCCGCGGGCGACGACGCCGAGAAGGCGTACCGCGTCGCCGCCGTGACCGCCCACGGCCAGGGCCTCGCGGCAGGCCCGATCCTCGCGGCGCCCATCCCGCCTCCCGGCGCGATCAGGGACCTCGTCGCGAAGACCGGCCCGCGCGTCGGCGAGATCACCCTCGCGTGGAATCCGCCCGCGAACGCCTCCGGTCGGCTGCACTACCGCGTCCACGAAGGTCCGAACGCCACGCTCGTCGGCGAGACCGGTGAGACGATGTTCACGCGGATGGGACTTCCCGCGGGCGCGGTGCGCGCCTACGTGGTCGTGGCCGTGCGCGACGGCGTGGCGGGGCCCGCGAGCGCGCCCGTGGCCGCGCGCGCGCCGACGCCTCCGTCGAGCCCGACGGCGACCGCGGCGAAGGGCGGACCCGAGCGGGGCGCGATCACCGTGACCTGGGGGGCGCCTTTCGACAACGGCGGCCTCGCGATCGAGGCGTATTCCGTCTACCGGGTGCACCCGAACGGCACGCGCGCGCTCCTCGGCGAAACGGCCGATCGCGTGTGGACGGACCGCGGCGCGAGCCCGGGCGAGAATCGGACGTACGCGGTGAGCGCGCGCAACGCCGCGGGGGAAGGTTCGGCCACGCCCCCGATCGTCGGCCGCGCGCCCGCCCCGCCTGGCGCGCCCACCGGCCTCAAGGTCGACACGATGCTGTTGCTCATCCCCGCGCTGCGGGTCGCCTGGACGCCGGGCGCCGCCGACCCGACGTTCGCGACGACGGGGTGGATCGTCTATCGGTCCGAGGACGGCGGCCCCATGAGGCCGATCGCGTCAGTCCCCGCGTCCATGACGTCGTACGAGGATCGCAACGTCCTCCCGCTCGTGACGTACACCTATCGCGTCGCGGGCATGAACGTCGTCGGGGAGGGACCGGGGTCGAGTCCGGCGATCGGGCGCGTCCTGGTCTGAGCGCGGGGCCCGGCGCGTCCGCGCCGGGCTCCGGTCCTCATACCACAACCGTTATGCAGCCACGGACCGAGGCGCGAAGCCAGCGGAACCCCGGGAAAATGCGATCTTGACATCCATACCCTTAACTAGGGGCACTGGATTAGGGGGTCGGATTCCCGGGCGGTTTCGCCCAGGAGGTCGCTTTCATGGGTCCTGACGACAGACTTCGCCAGGTGACGGATGTCATCGATCAGCTGATCGAGGACACGTCCGTGCCGCGCAACATCCGCCGCGGCGCCGACAATGCGAAGAAGCTCCTCATGGAGCGCAAGGATCCCCTCGACGTGCGCGTCGCGGGCGCCATCTCGGTGCTCGACGAGCTCGCGAACGATCCCAACATCCCGCTCCACGGCCGCACGCTGATCTGGAACATCATCAGCGGTCTCGAGACGGTCGCGAAGGCCGCGAAGTAGGGTTCCGTCCTCCGCGCGCATCCCATGCCCCAGGGGGACCTCCGCCCCGGCGCGGGCGCGGGCGGGCGTCAAGACGGGTTTCTAGGAAGCTCATATGCCGCCCGCGCCTCCTCGGTTCCGGTGAGGTTTGAGTTGACCCGAACGAGCCCGATCCCGACCCGCTTCCGAACGCTGACCGTCGCCCTCCTCCTGCTCCTTGCAACCCCCGCCCTCGCCGCGGGCGCGGCCGCCTCGGCGGGGGCCCCCGACCTTGTGGTGCTCGAGGTCTTCCAGTCTCCGGCCGACGCCAGGCCGGGCGAGCCCGTCCTGTTCTCGGCCCTCGTCGCAAACGCGGGTCACGGCCCCGCGGGCGCCTTCGCGGTCGTCTTCGAGACGGAATCGCGCTGGCTCGGTGGGTTCTTCCACGCCGCCGGCCTCGGCGCGGGGGAGCGCCTCGTCGTGTCCGCGACCGAGAACGCGACCGCCCCCCGGGGCGACCTCGCGGTCCTCGTGACGGTCGACCGCTGGATGCAGGTCTCCGAATCGGACGAATCGAACAACGAGCGCGTGGCGGTCTTCTCGTACGACGGCGTCGCCGGCCCCGACCTGCGGTTCGACGCGATCGACGTGAGCCCGGCGAACCCCCGCGTGGGCGACGAGATCCAAACGACGGCGCGCTTCACGAACGCCGCCGACCGCCCCGCGGGCGAGTTCTGGGTATCGTTCTTCGACGACCTCTCGCGGGAGGAGCGGTCGTGGTACGCCCGCGGCCTCGGCGCGGGCGAGACCCTCGAGGTCGTCTTCACGCACCGAACGTCCGCCGCGGGCGCCGCCACGGTCTCGGTCATCGCGGACCTCTACGGCAACCTCGAGGAGCGGGACGGCGGCAACAACGGCGGATGGGCGACCTACGAGGTGTCCGGCCCCGCGGGGCCCGACCTCGCGGTCCTCCGGATGTGGACCGATCCGGCGATTCCCGTCGACGGCGAGCCCGTCCACGTCTTCGCGGAGGTCGCGAACCTCGGAGACGTTGACGCGCCAGAATCCTTCGCGCGATGGGAGCTCGACGGCCAGGGTTATGGCCACTCCCGGTTCCCGCCCCTTGCGTCGGGGGTCGCGACGACCTACGGGATGTCGATCTACTACGCGCAGGAAGGCGCTCGCACCATGGCGCTCGAGGTCGATTCGACGGGCGCGATCGCCGAGGCGAACGAGGACAACAACGGCGGCTCCTTGAGCTACGACGTGGCCCCGAGCCCGCACGCGGACCTCGTGGTCGCCCACATGACGATCGAGGGGTCCTCCGTCGAAGGCGAGGTCCAGGAGATCGTCGCGACGATCCGCAACAAGGGGCACGGGGACGCCGGCGCGTCCCAGGTGCGCTTCGTGCTCGACCACGTCCACGACCTCGGCACCGTCTCGGTGCCCCCGCTCGCCGCGGGGGCCGAGGCGCGCGTGACGCTCGAGTGGGTCGCCGAGCGCGGCGCCCACCGCATCCGGGCCTTCGCGGACGCCGCCCGGGAGGTCGTCGAGGTGTCCGACCTGAACAACGAGATGGAGCTCTACTTCGGCATCCTGCCGAAGCCCCGGTTCGCGGACCTCCGGGTCCGCATCGTCTCCGTCGAGAAGGACGAGATCCAGACGGACGCGGGCGACGTCGCGAATTCGCTCGCGCCGATCCGCATCGTCGTCGAGACGTGCAACATCGGGGGCGCGACCTTCCACGGCGGCGGCCTCTCGGTGTGGGCGCGCGCGGTCGCGGGAGGGATCCAGACGCTCGACAGCGTCGCCGACGCGCCGCTCGTCGCCCTCGAGGCCGGAAGCTGCGAGTCCCACGCGTTCCGATGGAACCGCGACCGGGCCGCCGTGGGCGACGTGGAGATCCACGCCCGCGGATACTCGACCGCGTGGGGCGAGGTCGACCCCGAAAACAACCGCGACGTGAAACGGACGTTCCTCTTCGCGGGCAACACGGGGCTCGGCGGCGTCATCCTTCCGTAGGCGTTCGATGGGGTCCCCGCCCGCCGGGGACCCCTTCCATTCATATAGGAGTCAAAGCGGCGTTCAGGTCTCCCTATGGTCGGTCGGGAGGTCCTCGCTCCCGTGAGCCTGATGCTTTCCCGAAACCTGAGCCCCCGGTATCTCGCGACCTTCGTCGCGGCGACCTTCCTCGCCGCGGCGCTTTTCGGGCCCTTCGCCAACGCGTCCCCGTCCCTCGGCGGCCTCGAGGGCGACGTGAGGCTCTCGGCGAACGCCTCGGACGCCTCGAACGCGACCTTCGCCATGGACTTCCGCCCGTCGCACGCGTACGCGTACGACGGCCGCCCCGCGAACGCGACGCTCTTCATCACGAACTCCTTGAACGAGACGATCGAGCTCAAGATCGCGATCGGCGCGATCACGCGCGGCTGGAAGACCGACTTCGCGGAGGGCGCATACCGCGTCCCGTCGCGAAGCATGGTCCAGCATGCCGTCAGGCTCGGCCCCGCGGCGGACCTCCCCGAGGGCGCGAAGGGCGAACTCGTCCTCCACGCGCGCGCCGCGGACGGCCAAGAGGCGAGGGCGCTGCTCGTCGCGAAGGTCGCGAGGTCCGAGCCCGACCCGAGGCCGCGCGTCACGATGGAGCTCGACCCATACGCCCAGCGGGCGCACGCGGGCGACCGCGTCCACTACAAGCTCGTGGTGAAGAACCACGGCCGCGAGCCGATCGCCCTCGGCTTCGAGGCCTTCAGCCCCGAGCGCATGGTCAAGGTCTGGATGGACGAGCGCGGCGCGCGCCTCGCGCCGAACGAGACGCGCAGCTTCGCCGTCCACGCGGCCTCGCCCGAAGACCTCCGCCCCGGCAACCACACGGTCGTCGTGGTCGCCCGCGCGATGGACGCCACGACGCAGGCTGGCGCGACCTCGGGCGACGCGGTCGCGAAGGCCCGCGCGCGCCTCGTCATCGTCGGCGACGCCGCGTGCTGCGACAAGCCCATCCGGGGTCACCCGACGGGCAACGGCTACCGCATCTTCGTGCCGCTCGAGGAAGGCCGCAGCTTCGACCTCCCGATCCGCGTGAGCGGGCACGTGCGCGACGGCATGCTCGTCCTCGACATCGCGGTCGAAGGTCCGCAGGGCGGCCCGACGCCCGTCCGGCCTGCGGAACCGGGCATCGCCGCGCCGAATCCGTCGGCCGACGCCTCGGCGACGGTCGAAGCCTGAAACCCCCGTCCCGCCGCGCGGTTTGACGCCGCGCGGCGGGCCGGATCATCGCAAGCGCTAAGAACGCCCATCCCAAGTGTTGTGCCCGCCGATGCGTATCCTCCCCCTCCTCGCGCTCGTCGCCGTCCTCGCGGCGCCCCTTGCGGCCGCCCAGTCCACGGCGGCCGATTCGCCCGCGCTCACCGTGAGCCCGGGCGAGAGCGCGATCCTCCTCGCGCCCGCGGAGGAGCGGGTCGTGAAGGCGCAGATCACGAACCCGACGGACCTCACGCTCGACGTGCAGGTGACCGCGACGTCCCCCGCTCGAACCGACGGCACGCGGTTCCTCGTCAACCCCGCCTCGTCCGCGATCCGGATCCCTCCGCGCGCCTCCGAAATCGTACACTTCACGGTCACGGCTCCCCCGCGGGAGGCCGCGCCGTATGGAGCGGACATCGTGATCCGCGCCGAGTCGACCCAGGTCGACCCCGGCGAAGGCCGCATTGCCGCGCGGCTCGCAATCCTCGATCTCGTCCTCGAGCCCCGGGCGGTGCCGGACCCGGGGACCGGCGAATCCCGGTTCAAGCTGATCGTCCGCAACCCGGGACCCCACGTCATCGAGACCGCGATCGTCGCCCGGTCGCCCGGTCACCTCCTCGAAACCGGCGATCCCTCGCGCATGAGCCTCGAGCCCCGCAGCGAGCGCATCCTGCGCTACACGCTCCGCAAGGCCGAAGTGGGCATCCCTGAGGAGATGAACCGCGAGCGCTCGCGCTTCGTGACGTTCGCCGCGTCGACCCTCGACGGTCAAGGCAGCTATGGAAAGGCCGTTCTCGCCATCCGCAACGCGACGGACGAGCCGCCGCCCGATCCAACCGTTGATCCCGCTCCGCCGATGCACGAGGAACCCCCCGTGTCGGAGCCGACGGTCGACGCCGAAATCCGGCTCGAAGCGATCGGACGGTATCCGAAGGAAGTCCCGATCGGCCGGAACGATACGATCCTCGTCCGCGTCGTCGCCACGCGCGGCGACCCCGGCGAAGTCCGCGTGCAGGCCGCCATCAAGGCGATGCCGGACGTGGCCTTCGCCGTGACGCCGGAGATCTTCGTCTTGACGGAAGGCGAATCGCGCGAGGTCGAGATCGGCTGGAGCGTGCCCGTCACCACCGAGCCGATGGGCGTGGTGCTCGTCGACGCCGGCCTCGTGAAGCCGTCGGCCGCGCACGACCAGCTCCATCTCTCCGTGATCTTCTCCCCGCCACTCCACGGCGATCCGATCCCTCCCGTCGACGATCCGCTCGAGGCCTTCCGGGGGGACCCGGCCGGCTTCATCGCGAGCCACCCCCTCGAGACGGCCGGCGCCGCCGGAGGCGCGAGCCTTGCTGCCGTCGGCCTCGCGCTTCTCGCGCGCCGCGAGAGCCTCCGCTTCGCGCTCCTTGCCCCGGCGGTCGGCCTGTTCACGCGACTCTCGCGCCCAAAGGTGCTCGATCATGCGCTCCGCGACACCCTGCTTGGGGCGATCCGCGCGAAGCCCGGCGTGACCTACGGCGAGCTCAAGCGCGCCTTCGACCTCAACACGGGCACGCTGATCCATCACCTCCAGATGCTCGAGCAGCACCGCTTCGTCGCGAGCCGGCGCGAAGGCCGGGCCCGCCGCTTCTACCCCGTCGGCGAGCGTCTCCCCGAGGCGCGCGCGGACGAGGTGACGCCGATGCAGACGCGCATCCTCGCGCTCCTCGACGCGGGGCCGCTCACGCAAAAGCAGCTCGCGGAGCGGCTCGGCCTCACGAAGCAGGGCGCGAACCACCACATCAAGACCCTCGAGCGCAAAGGACGCATCGCCTTCGAGCTGCGCAACGGCGTCTGGGTGTGCGTGCGCGCCGCGCCCGAGCCCGTCGCCTTCGTGCCCGTCGAGCGCGAGGGCTAAGACCCGCGCGGCTTATCCACGCGCGTGGCGGATCGCCTCCCTCGCCGCGTGTGGCTCCTCGGCTGGGTGAGCTTCCTCAACGACGCGGCAAGCGAGATGGTGCTCCCGCTCCTGCCGCTCCTCCTCACCGGGCCGCTTGCCGCGCCCATCGTCGTCGTCGGCCTCATGGAAGGCCTCGCGGACGCCACGCAGGCTATCGGCCGCGCGGGCACCGGTTGGTGGAGCGACCGCATGCGCCGGCGCACGCCGTTCGTCGTCGCGGGGTACGCTGCCGCCGCGCTCGCGCGACCGATGTACGCGTTCGCCGCGGCCTGGCCGACCGTCGTCGGGGCGCGCTTCGTCGACCGGGCGGGAAAGGGCATCCGTTCGTCGCCGCGCGACGCGCTCATCGCGGAAGCCTCGACGTCGACGACGCTCGGTCGCGCCTTCGGCCTGCACAGGGCGCTCGACACCGCCGGCGCCTTCGTCGGGTCCGCCCTCGCGATCGCCCTCGTCCTCGCCCTCGGTTCCGAGGACGAGTCGACGATCCGGACCGTCTTCCTCGCCTCGCTCGTCCCCGCCGCCCTCGCGGTCGCCCTCGCGCTGCTCGTGCGCGAGCGGCGCCGCGACGCGGCCCCCGCCCCGCGCGCGCCGTTCTTCGCAAGCCTTCGCGGGCTCCCCCGCGACCTCCGCGCCTTCGTCGGCGTGACGGCGATCTTCTCCTTCGGCCATCTCGGATTCGCGTTCGTCGTCCTCAAGGCCGCAGAAAGCGGGCTCGGCCTCGTCGAGATCCTGCTCCTGTACGCCGGGTTCAACGCCGTCTACGCAACCGCGAGCTATCCCGCGGGCGCGCTCGCGGATCGGATCGGAAAACCAAAGCTCCTCCTCGCAGCCTACGCGCTCTACGCGCTCGTCGCCCTCGCCTTCGCGCTCGCCTCCGGAGCCGTCGCCGTCGTCGCTGCGACGCTCGCCTTCAGCGCGTGGATGGGACTATCGGAAGGCCTGCAGAAGGCGCATGCCGCCGCGCTCGCGCCGCCCGACCTCAAGGCGACGGCCCTCGGGCTCCAGGGCGGCGCCGCAGGCCTCGCGGCGCTCCCGGGCGGCCTTGTCGCTGGATTCCTCTGGGACGCGGGAGGTTCGGGCGCGACCTTCGCGTTCGCCGCCCTCGTCGGGGCCGCGGCGTTCGCGGCCTTCGCGCTCACTCGGCGAGCGTGAAGAGGACGTCGTCGCCGCCAACGTCCCAGAATCCGAGGCGCGCGCCCGCGTCGAGCCAACCGTGCGCGTAGTTCACGCAGGCGAAGGCGTTCACGTGGTCGCCCTTCTCATAGAAGTGGCCGGCGTCGGCGCGATACGACCGGGCCATCACGAGGAAGTCCTCCGCCATGCGCCGCAGGTGGCTGCGCTCGGGAACGATGACCACGAGCTTCGCCATCGCGCGGTCGGTCGTTTCGAGGTACTTTCGGATCTTCTCCGTCGTGATCTCCTTCATCCGCCGCGCCTCCAGAAGGGACGCGACTTGCGGGTTTCGCGGATGCGGTCCGCGACAGCCTCGCGCAACGAGCGGACGCTCGCGGCGAGATCGTCCGCCTCGGCGGAAAGCCCGCGGCTTGCGGCGAGCTTCTCCTCCATCGCCGCGAGATCGGCGTCGACCTTCTCGAGCTGCGCCTTCGTCGGGAGCGAGCGGAGGCCGTCGGCCTCGAGGGCGGTCACTGCGGCGCGCACATCCGCGAGGTAGGCGGGAGACGCGCGCGGCGCGCGGGCCGGCATGCGCGGCGTTGCGGGCGGCGGGGGCGGCGCGCGGGCGCGCGGCGCGGGCTCGACGCGGCGCGGGGAGAGGTCGGCCGCCGGCGCGGAAGGTTCGCGTCGGCGCGCCTCGGGGC